>JAJNQF010000217.1 GCA_021154945.1 Sphingomonas sp. | reverse complement strand
GCCACCGGATCCTTGGAGCCGGCGGGGCGCTTGGTGCGTATTCCGCGGGCAACGGCCCCATCACCAAATCCAGGCTGCTCGATCACGAGCGGCCGCAAGGAGGAGTGCTATGACGAACACGACCACCATCGCGACGCTTGACGGCTCCGGCGATTTCCACGCCTACCGCGCCGCCCCCGCCGGCACGCCGAAAGCGGCGATCATCGTGATTCAGGAAATCTTCGGGGTGAATGCCGGGATCCGTCGTAAGTGCGATACGCTCGCCGAGGCCGGCTATCTGGCGATCGCGCCCGACCTGTTCTGGCGGCTGGAGCGCGGCATCGAACTCGATCCGGACATCAAGCCCGAGTTCGATCGCGCGCTCGAACTGATGGGCCAGTTCGATCAGGACAAGGGCGTAGCAGATATCGAAGCCACGATCCGCGCCGCGCGTACCGAACTCGGCGATAGCAGCAAGGTCGGCGTAGTGGGCTACTGCCTCGGCGGACGCCTCGCGTTCATGACTGCGGCGCGGACCGACGTCGATGCGAGCGTCGGCTATTACGGCGTCGGGATCGATGGCCTGCTGGGCGAGAAGCATGCGATCGCACATCCGGTGCTGTTGCACGTGCCGGAGGAGGATCACTTCGTCGACAAGGCCGCGCAGGCGGCGATGCATGCCGGGCTCGACGATCACCCGAAGGTGACGATCTACGATTATGCGGGGGAGGATCACGGCTTCGCGACCGAGTTCGGCGAGCGGCGGTCGGATGCCGCGGCGAAGCTCGCGGACGAGCGGACGGCGAAGTTCTTCGCAGAGAATCTGGGCTGACGCCTTCCCCGTCACCCCGGACTAGTTCCGGGGTCCACGGTCCCGCGAACTCCTAGCTCTCGACCGTGCGGAACGGTGGATGCCGGAACGAGCCCGGCATGATGAGGTATGAACGTCGGTCATGAAAAAGGCCTCGCCGGACGATCCCGGCGAGGCCTCTTCTTATCCCAACTTCAACGCGGTCAGCGCAGCAGCGAGATGATCCCGAGCGTCTCGCCGGTGCCGACCCAGCCCTCATAGATCATCTTCACCGCGACCACGAGGATCACTGCGAGACCGATATACGCGATCCAGCGATACTTGTTGATGATGCGCGCGATATAGTTCGCGGCGAGGCCCATCATCGCGACCGACAACAGCAGGCCGATGACGAGGATGCCGGGATGCTCGCGCGCGGCGCCCGCGACGGCCAGGACATTGTCGAGGCTCATCGAGACGTCGGCGACCGCAACCGCCCAGGCTGCGCTGGCGAAACCCTTCGAGGACCGGAGACCCGAGCGCTCGTCGCCCTCGATTTCCTCGGAGCCTGCATTCTGCGCGCCCTCGCGGATTTCGCGCCAGAACTTCCAGCAGACCCACAGCAGCAGCAGGCCGCCCGCGAAGATCAGCCCGACGATGCCCATCAGCCAGGTCACGATCAGCGCGAAGAAGATGCGCAGTACGAGCGCCGCGCCGATGCCGATCAGGATGACCTTCTTGCGCTGGTCGGCGGGAAGTCCTGCGGCGAGTGCACCGACGACGATCGCGTTGTCGCCCGCCAGGACGAGATCGATCATCAGGACCGAGCCGAATGCGGCGAGGGCCTTCGGATCGCCGAGGTTCGAGAAGTCGGCGACGACGTGATGCCAGATGTCCAGCGGCGAGCCGGGTCCGGCGGCTCCCGATGCGGCGGCGGCCAGCATGGCGATGATACTCAAGGTTTCGGCTCCCGGTGACGTGGGTCACCAGCGCGAGCGGTGGTGACGGTTATGGGGGTTTAATAGCAAAGCGGCACGCGAAAGCCATGCTCTCGCGTGCCGTGAATAGGTGGTCTTGGCCGGACATGGACAAAGCCCCTGTCGTCGGTCGGAGCTTACGCCCCGCCGGCCGAACCGGTGCGAGTCCTGCTGCAGCTTGCAGCAGGCCGCACTCGGTTATTGATTCATGGAATCGAAGAAATTCTCGTTGGTCTTCGAATCCTTCATCTTGTCGAGCAGGAACTCCATCGCGTCGATTGTGCCCATCTGCATCAGGATGCGACGCAGGACCCACATCTTGGAGAGCTTGGCCTTGTCGACCAGCAGCTCTTCCTTGCGGGTGCCCGACTTGCCGACGTCGAGCGCCGGGAAGATGCGCTTGTCCGCGACCTTGCGGTCGAGCACGATTTCCGAGTTGCCGGTGCCCTTGAACTCCTCGAAGATCACCTCGTCCATGCGGCTGCCGGTATCGATCAGCGCGGTGGCGATGATCGAGAGCGAACCGCCCTCCTCGATGTTGCGCGCGGCACCGAAGAAGCGCTTGGGACGCTGCAGCGCGTTCGCATCGACACCGCCCGTGAGGACCTTCCCCGACGACGGCACGACGGTGTTGTAGGCACGGCCGAGACGCGTGATCGAGTCGAGCAGGATCACCACGTCCTTCTTGTGCTCGACCAGGCGCTTGGCCTTTTCGATCACCATTTCAGCGACTTGCACGTGGCGCTGCGCGGGTTCGTCGAAGGTCGAGCTGACCACCTCGCCCTTCACGCTGCGCTGCATGTCGGTGACTTCCTCGGGGCGCTCGTCGATCAGCAGGACGATCAGGAACACCTCGGGGTGGTTGTCGGTGATCGCCTTGGCCATGTTCTGCAACATGACCGTCTTGCCGACGCGCGGCGGCGCGACGATCAGCGTTCGCTGGCCCTTGCCCTGTGGCGAGACGATGTCGATCACGCGCGCCGACTTGTCCTTGACGGTCGGGTCGGCGGGATCGAGCGTCAGCTTGCTCTCGGGGTAGAGCGGCGTGAGGTTGTCGAAATTGACGCGGTGACGGACGACGTCGGGGTCGTCGAAATTCACCGCGGTGAGCTTCACCAGCGAGAAATAGCGCTCGCCGTCCTTCGGCCCGCGGATCTCGCCCTCGACCGTGTCACCGGTGCGCAGGCCGAACTTCCGGACCTGGTTCGGCGAGATGTAGATGTCGTCGGGACCGGCGAGATAGTTCGATTCCGGCGAGCGCAGGAAGCCGAAGCCGTCGGGCAGCACTTCGATCGTGCCGAGCCCCATGATCTGGTCGCCATTGTCCGCCTGCACCTTCAGGATCGCGAACAGCAGGTCCTGCTTGCGCAGCGTCGAGGCGCTCTCGACCCCCAGTTCCTCGGCCAGCTGGACCAGCTCGGCGGGCTTCTTCTTCTTCAGGTCTTTGAGATGCATGGGGATTTCCGGATAGCAATCAACGGGAGAACGCTCGGTCGGCGGTGCGCTTGGGAAGCGAAACTGGGCGATACGAGTCTGCTGGAACCCACGACCGGGCAGGACGCCAGGAGGCCGTGTTGGGAGAAGGGGTTAGAATTGGGGGGCGGGTTAGTCAAGCGAGCCTTTTTGCCCCTCCCTGAAAGGGAGGGGTTGGGGGTGGGTCGGTTTCCGCGTGGTCGAACCGTTGGGGCTCGAGCGGGCCTACCCACCCCCGGCCCCTCCCTTCCAGGGAGGGGGGAAGTTCAGAACGGCTTTACGATCGCGAGCACGACGATCAGCGTCACCGCCAGCGCGGGCACTTCGTTCAGCATCCGCAACTGCTTGCCGGTCAGCGTCGGCTTCCCCGCGGCGAGCTTCTTCGCATAGCCGACCGTCCAGCCATGATAGCCCGTCAGCAGGAACACTAGCAGCAGCTTGAGGTGCAGCCACCCCAGCCCCGGTGCGCCGTCCGCCAACCCCAGGTTCAGCGCCAGCGCGATCCCAAGCACCCAGACGACGATCATCGCCGGCGTCAGGATGATGTGGCGGATCTTGCTCTCGCGCTCGACCCAGTCCGCCGCCTCAGCCGCATTTCCGGCGGCCAGCGCCTCCTGATGATACACCAGATAGCGTGGCAGCATGAACAGCCCCGCCATCCAGAAAATCACGAAAATCAGATGCGCAGCCTTCACCCAATCATACGCAGCGCCGAGAAAACCGCTCATGTCGTGCTCCTTACACGGGCGATCAGCTGCTCGACATGCGCGATGGGCGTGTCGGGCAGGATGCCGTGGCCGAGGTTGAAGACGTGCGGGCGCTCGACGAACGCCGCCAGAATCCGGTCGATCGCCGCATCGAGATCCGCCCCGCCCGCGATCAGCGCTAGCGGATCGAGATTACCCTGGACGGGCATGTCCGCGGGCAAAGAAGCGTGCGCCCAGACCGGATCGACCGTCTCGTCCAGCCCGATCGCATCGACGCCCGTCTCACGCGCATAGGCCGGCAGCTTGCCCCCTGCCCCCTTGGGAAAGCCGATGATCGGCACGCCGGGGCAACGCGCGTGGAGCCGCTCGACGATCGACGCGGTCGGAGCGATCACCCAGCGTTCGAACTGCGCGGGCGAGAGCGAGCCTGACCAGCTGTCGAACAACTGCACCACGTCGACGCCCGCCTCGATCTGCCGCGCGAGATACTCGACGGTGTTGTCTGCGATCGCATCGATGATCGCACCGAACGCCTCCGGGTCACGATAGGCAAAGCGCCGCGTCTCGGACTGATCCTTGCTCCCCTTCCCCGCCACCATATAGGTCGCGACCGTCCAGGGAGACCCCGCAAAGCCCAGGAAGGTCGTCTCCGGAGGCAATGCCGCAGCGACCTTCGCGACGGTGCCGTAGACCGGCTCCAGCCGTCCCATGACCGGCTGCAACCGATCGAGAGCATGGTCGACCAGCGCCGGCTCGAGCCGAGGCCCCTCGCCGACTCCGAAGCTCAGATCCTGGCCGAGCGCCCAAGGGATCATCAGGATGTCCGAGAACAGGATCGAGCCGTCGAACCCGAACCGGCGGATCGGCTGGAGCGTGACCTCGGCCGCCGCGTCCGGATCGGTGGCGAGCGCGAGGAACCCACCCTTCTCGGCCCGCAGTTCGCGATACTCGGGGAGATACCGCCCCGCCTGCCGCATGAGCCAAAGCGGCGGGACCGCTTGGCGCTCACCGCGAAGGGTCGACAGCAACGGCTTGAAGGACGGCGAACGGGAGGTCGGATCGGTCAGCGGAGCACCCTTCTTCTACTATAAGAAGATTCTAGAAATAGGTTGTTGCAGTGGTTGGGCGGTTGAACCCGGGACTTATGCGGTGATCCCCGAATTGCCAACAGCTTGACCCTGCCGCACCGCCACAAACGCGCTGATTCGATTCAAGGCTCCCCGTTACCCACAGCCTGTGGATAAAATCAGCGGCTGTGCGCGAGCGTGTGGATAGAATCGCTGTTATCCACGGCACACCCGTCGCTTGGCGAGGCGGACGAGTTACGCTAGCCGTTCTCCCCATGTTATCCACAGATCCACGCCCACGGACCCGCCCGCTGGGGATAAATCGCCGATGATGCGGCTCCACCTTCATTTGCTGTCGGATTCGACCGGCGAGACGCTGGAGAACATCGCGAAGGCGGCGCTGGCGCAATATGACGACGTCGAGACGGTCCGCCATTTCTGGCCGATGGTTCGGACCGAGGCACATCTCGAGCGTATCCTCCAGGAGATCGCGCAGAACCCGGGGCTCGTGATCTTCACGCTGGTGAATCCGGCGACGCGGCGGATCCTTGAGCAACGGTGCCTGGCGCTCGGGCTGCCCGCCGTGGCGCCACTCGATCCTGTAAATGACGCTTTGTCGGGATTGCTGGGGCAGCAGGCCAAGGCGCGACCGGGGCGCCAGCACGTGCTCGACGCCGCCTATTTCGCGCGTGTCGATGCGATCCAGTGGACGATCGCGCACGACGACGGGATCGCGTGGGAGGAATGGGAGGAGGCCGATATCGTCCTCGCGGGCGTGTCACGCTCGTCGAAAACGCCGACCTCGATCTATCTCGCCAACCGTGGCTACAAGACCGCGAACATTCCGATCGTGGTCGAGAGCCCCCCGCCGAAGATCCTCTATGGCCTGAAGAACCCGCTGATCGTCGGGCTTACGACCAGTGCCGACCGGTTGATCCAGGTCCGCCGCAACCGGTTGCTGTCGCTGAACCAGCAGCCGGATACGTCGTATGTCGAGGAGGAGGCAGTGATGCGCGAACTCGCCTTTGCGCGGCGGATGTTCGCCGACAATGGCTGGCCGGTGATCGACGTGACGCGGCGCTCGATCGAGGAGACGGCGGCGGCGATCATCGCCTTGTGTAACCAGCGGCGGAGCGACGACGTCGCGAAGGTCGAGGCATGAGCCTGATCCTAGCCTCGCAAAGCGCGTCGCGTCGCGCGATGCTGACGGCAGCGGGTGTTCCGTTCGAGGCGACGTTTGCGGGGGTCGACGAGGATGCGGCGAAGGCGGCGTTGCGCGATCTGTCGCCGCGCGATCTGGCCGATGCGCTGGCGGAGTTGAAGGCCTTGAAGGTGTCAGCGCGGATGCCGGGGTATCTGGTGCTTGGCAGCGACTCTTTGGTTGCGCTGGAGGACGGCACGATCCTCGACAAGCCGACCGAGCGGGCCGACGCGGCGGCGCATCTGCGGCTGATGTCGGGTAAGCGGCATGACCTGTGGAGTGCGGCGGTTATCGCCGAGAACGGGCAGGCGATCTGGCGGCACGTCGAGCGCGCGAAGATGCATGTCCGCCCGCTGTCAGAGGCGTTCATCGAGACGTACCTCGATGCGGAATGGCCGGCGATTGCCGGCTGCGTCGGCTGTTACCGGATCGAAGGCCCGGGCGCGCAGTTGTTCGCCAAGATCGAGGGGAGCCAGTTCACGGTGCTGGGGATGCCGCTGCTCAACGTTCTCGATTTCCTCCGCGTGCGGGGCGAACTGCCGGCGTGACCCGATACTTCTGATCCTCCCCCGCCAGGGGGAGGTGGCTGGC
>JAJNQF010000216.1 GCA_021154945.1 Sphingomonas sp. | reverse complement strand
GCCAGCCACCTCCCCCTGGCGGGGGAGGATCGTTAATCCACCACGTTGGTCAGCCGTCGGCCAGACCGATCCCGATGCTCGCACGCGCGCTCTCGGACTCGCTGCTGACTACCGGGTAGGCGCAGTAATCGGCGGCATAATAAGCACTCGGCCGGTGGTTGCCCGACCAGCCGATGCCGCCGAACGGTGCGCCCGACGAAGCACCATTTGTCGGCTTGTTCCAGTTGACGATGCCCGCCCGGATGTTCGCCCAGAAGCGGTCGTACAGCGCAGGCGTCTGGCTGATCAACGACGCGGACAGGCCGTATCGCGTGGCGTTCGCCTCTGCGATCGCGGCGTCGAAATCGTCGACGCGGACGACCTGGAGGATCGGGCCGAACAGTTCGACATCGGGACGGTCGGCGACATCGGTGACGTCGATCAGCGCGGGCTTGAGGAACGGCAGGTCCGCGACCGGACGTTCGAGATGACGGACCGGGCGACCGCCGCGCGTGAGCAGTTCGAGGAAGCTCTCGGTCAGTTGTTCCGCGGCTTCGTTGTCGATCACCGGTCCCATGAACGGCGCGGGGTTGGCATGCGGTTCGCCGACGATGATCCGCCCGACCATTTTGTCGAGCGTGGCGATCAGCGGGTCGTAGAGCTTGGTGTCGACGATCAGCCGACGTGCGGCCGTGCAGCGCTGGCCGGCGGTGGTGAAGGCGGACTGGATGATCAGGACGGCGGCGGTGTGCAGGTCTGGTGCGTCCCATACGACGATCGGGTTGTTGCCGCCCATCTCCAGCGCAAGGATCTTTTCGGGTTTTTCGGCAAATGCCCGGTTGAGCGCGAGGCCGGTGCTGGCCGAGCCGGTGAATAGCAGGCCGTCGATATCGGGATGCGCGGCGAGGGCCTTGCCTTCGTTCGGGCCGCCGATGACGAGGCGGATGCACTCGGCCGGCACGCCCGCGGCGCGGAAGCATTCGACGAGGAACGCGCCGACGGCCGGGGTCTTTTCCGACGGCTTGAAGACGACGGCGTTGCCGGCGATCAGCGCCGGGACGATGTGGCCGTTGGGCAGATGTGCCGGGAAATTATACGGCCCGAGCACCGCGAGCACGCCGTGCGGCTTGTGGCGGACGGCGATCCGCGAGCCCATCGTCGCTTCCAGGCGGCGCTGCGCGGTGCGATCGGCATAGGCGCTGACCGAGATGTCGACCTTGGCGATGACCGTCTCGACCTCGCCGCGCGCTTCCCAGATCGGCTTGCCGGTCTCGCGCGCGATCAGGTCGGTGAAGGCGTCGTTGCGCTGTCGGACGATGTTGGCAAAGCGCCGCATCGTCTCGATCCGGAAGGCGAGCGGTTTGGATGCCCAGCTCGACCAGCCGGCGCGGGCGCAGGCGACTTCGGCATCGACGTCGCCGATCGGATGGCGCCAGAGGACCGCACCGGTGGCGGGCTCGTAGGAGATGATCTCGTCGGACATGCGTCACTCTTGCCTTGATTCGCGGCGGGTTTCCACTGGGGGATGTGCGCGACCTGTCCGTCGGGAGATACGCGCTCCCCTCCCTGGAAGGGAGGGGTTGGGGGTGGGTCGGTCGGTTGTTTGCCGTTTCGGATCCCAAGCAGCCTACCCACCCCCCAGCCCCTCCCTTCCAGGGAGGGGGGGCATTACGCGGCTAGCGCTTCGCCCATTTCGCGGATCGTGGCGACCTTGGCGTCGAGCAGCGACCAATCGTCTCGCTCGGCGATCGGCGCCCAGATTGCTTCCACTTCGTCGATCAGCATGCTGCACGGTTCGCCCGACCAATAGGGATGCGAGCGGTCTTTTCGCGGTTCGTAGGGCACCAGTGCCGCGCGGACCTGGTCCCATTGCGCGTCGTACGTGTCCGGCAGGTTTCCGCCGAACACATCGAAGAAGAACCGGTCGATGCCGACGCCCGAAGTGCGTAGCGCGCGTTCGGTGGCCTGGACGAGGTCGCGGTCGGTGTCCGGATCGCGCGGACGGACGCCGAGGCGCCAGAGGATCGCCTGCGTGACTTCGGGTTGATAGCGCGGACCGAACTGGTCGAGCGCCGCGACGAGCGGGTCGCTTTCGGCGATTTGGCGGAGTGCGACCGCGAGCTGCATCACGTCCCAGTGGATCGCCTCGGGCTGGCGGCCGAACGCATATAGTCCTTGATGGTCGAAATAGGCGGCGGTGAACGCAGGGTCCCAGGTCGGCGCGAACCGCCAGGGGCCGTAATCGAAGCTCTCGCCGGTGACGTTTATGTTGTCGGAATTGAGCACGCCGTGGACGAACCCAGCCGCCATGTAGCGCGCCGCGAGCCGCGCGGTGCGGCCGACGACGAGATTGAGCAGGCGCACCGGGTCGTCGCTGTCCTCTTCGTACAGGTTGTGCAGCGTATAGCCGACGAGCTTGCGCAGGCCCACCTCGTCGCGCTCATATGCAAGCCGCTGGAAGCTGCCGATGCGGACATGGCTGTGGTTGAGGCGGACCAGGACCGCGGAGCGGGTCGGGCTGGGCTCGTCGCCCCGCTGGAGTTCCTCGCCGGTCTCGATCAGCGACAGCGTGCGCGACGTAGGCACATTGAGCGCTTCGAGCATCTCGGTCGCGAGGATTTCGCGGACGCCGCCCTTGAGTGTGAGGCGGCCATCGCCGGCACGGCTCCACGCGGTCTGGCCCGACCCCTTGGTGCCAAGGTCCATCAGGCGACCGCGATCGTCGCGCATCTGCGCGAAGGTGAAGCCGCGACCGTCACCGAGATCGGGGTTGTAGCTGCGGAACTGGTGGCCGTGATAGCGGAGGGCCAGCGGCTGGGGGAGCGTGTCGGGCAGCGGATCGAACCGGCCGAAGTGGCGCGTCCACTCGTCGTCGGTGAATGCGTCGAGGCCGATCTGCGCGGCGGCGCGGTCGTTGCGGAAGCGAAGCCGGGTCTCGGGGAAGTCGGCGGGGGCGACGGGATCGAAAAAGTCGTCCCCGAGCGTCAGGAGTTCGGCTTCGGGGCGATAGGCTTGCGGGCGGATGGGCATGCGGCGATATGGTGGCCGCTACCCGAAGGACGCAACCATGGCTGCTTACGAAAACCTCTATTGGTGGTCCAATGACGGGCTGAGACTGCATGCGCGGGACTATCCGGGCGGGGCGGAAGGGCAGCCGCCGATCCTCTGCATGCCGGGCCTGACGCGCAATGCGCGCGATTTCGATGCGTTGGCGGCAAGGCTGGCGGGGCGCTGGCGCCTGATCGCGGTGGATTTTCGCGGGCGCGGCGAGAGCGCGTATGCGAAGGACCCGATGTCGTACGTGCCCTTGACGTACGTGCAGGACGTCGAGGCGTTGCTGACGGATCGCGGCATCGACCGGTATATCGCGTTCGGCACCTCGCTTGGGGGGATCGTCACGATGCTGATGGCGGGGCCTTCGCGAGACCGAATGGCCGGGGCATTGCTCAATGACGTCGGCCCCGAGATCGACGCGCACGGCCTGTCGCGGA
>JAJNQF010000205.1 GCA_021154945.1 Sphingomonas sp. | reverse complement strand
GACGTCATCCTGCTCGATCTCAATTTCGCGCGCGGGTGAACCACCGGCGAGGAAGGCTTCGCGATGCTCGACCGGCTGATCGCGGGGGATGCCCGCGCGGTGGTCATTGTCGTCACCGGGCATAGCGGGATCGCGGTCGCGGTCCGTGCGATGCGCGGTGGCGCGACCGATTTCGTGATCAAGCCCTGGAACAACGAACGCCTGCTGACGACGGTCGAACGCGGTCTGGCGTTGCGTCGCGCGAAGCTGGAAACGGCAGCGACGCCGCGCGTCCCCGACGGCATCCTGCTCGGCGAGAGTCCCGGCATCGGGCGCGCACGAGACCTGATCGCTCGCGTCGCGCCGACCGCCGCCCCGATCCTCGTTCACGGCGCAGCCGGCACGGGCAAGACGCTGATCGCGCGGCTGATCCATCAGGCCTCGGCCCATGCGCACCTACCACTCGTCACGCTGGACGCCGAAGCCGCCGACGCCGCCGTCATCGCCACGCAAACGGCGGCCGCCGCCGGTGGCATGCTCGTGATCGATCATATCGACCGCCTGCCCCGCGCACTCCACGGCGTCCTCCTTGCCGCCCTCGATGGCATACGGGTCGTCGCGACGACGCGGCTGGACCGCGCCGGCCTTCGGGCAGCGATCGGTGAAGACCTGCTCGACCGGGTCGGCACGATCGACATCGCCCTTCCTCCGCTCGTCGATCGGACGGGCGACGCGCTGCTGCTAGCCCGCCATTTCCTCGCGCTGTTCGCATACCGCCATGACAAACCGAACCGGCCGCTGGGCGACGACGCCGCGCATGCAATCGCGACGGAACGCTGGCCCGACAATGTCCGCGGCCTGCGCCAGACGATGGAGCGCGCGGTGTTGCTCGGTAACGGCGAGGCCTATGCGATCGCCGACTTCAGGCTGTCCCCCGATATGGCCGAGCCCCAATCGCTGGCACCCGACCTGTCGCTGGCCCGTAACGAGGAGACGCTGATCACCGCAGCCCTCGAACGCCACGCGTTCAACGTCAGCCGCGCCGCCGCCCAGCTCGGGCTGACGCGTGCTGCGCTCTATCGACGGATGGCGCGCTATGGCCTCTGACCGGGTCCGCGCGATGCTACGCGCGCTGGTGATCGCCGCAGCCGGGGCCGCCGGTGCGGTCGCCGCCACGCGTGGCCTGTACGCCACGGCGTTGCTCTCCGCATTGCTCGCCGTCTGGATCGCGGCGCTCAACCTGGTCGATACCGGTCAGCGCCCGCCATTGCCGCCACCACCGGCACCGGTCTCTGCCGGAGAGGAGGAACGCCGCCGCCTGAACGCCTATCTCGATCTGTCACCCGCGCCGCTGGTCGCGCTCGACGACGGCCGCCTGCGCGTCGTCAACCGCGCCGCACGGCGTTTGCTCGGAGCGAGCGATCTCGTCGCCGATCCGCCCGACGGGCTCGTGGCCGCGCTCTCCGATACCCGCCCCGGCCGCACCGCCACGATCGACATCGGCGACGATACCGACGTCCGGAGCTTCGCGCTGGCCACCGGCGACCTTGCATTGGCAGGCCGGATGACGCGGATCGGCGCGCTGATCGATATCGACGCCGAACTGAAGGCCGCCGAGGCCGGCGCGCTCCGCGATCTCGTCCAGGTCCTGAGCCACGAAATCGTCAACGCGCTGACTCCGATCGCCTCGCTCGCCGAGACCGCGGTCGCGATGCTCGACGATCCCGAGCCCGCGCTACCCAAGGTCCGCGACGCGATCGAGACGGTCGCGCGCCGTGCCGCCAGTCTGCACCGTTTCGGCGAAAGCTACCGTGCGCTCGCGAGGTTGCCGGCGCCCAGCCCGGAACGGATCCCGCTGGCCGGATTCGTGAACGACCTGACGGCGCTGTTCACGACCCGATGGCCGACGATCAGCTTTACGACGGACCTTCAACGCGCGCCGGCCTATCTGCTCGCCGATCCGGACCAATTGACCGCCGCACTCTGGGCAGTCCTGCAGAACGCGGCCGAAGCTTTACACGAGGCGCCAGATGCTCGCGTCACGTTCGCTGTCTCGACCATGGTCGGCCAAACACAGTTCACCATGACGGACACCGGTCCCGGCATTCCCGCCGGGCATCAGGCCGACATCTTTCGCCCCTTCTTCACTACCAAGACCGAAGGCACGGGTGTTGGTCTGGCCCTGGCTCGGCAGATCCTTCGCGGCCACAACGGCGATCTCGGCCTCGTATCTTCCGTCCCCGGCGAAACGCGGTTCGAGGGCGCAGTCGGGTCCGTTTTGACCAGCTGAATAATTATTCGTCATACGCCTGTGACCATCCATCAGCGCGCCTTGGCCGGACCATTCGGGTTCCGGCGTGCTTCCGCGACCGCCTTACGCAAGGTCGCAAGGTCGAGCGTGCCGGGCGCTAGATAGGCGCCGATGATGAACGCGGGCGTACCTTGGAGGCCGATTGCCGGGGCCTGCTCGCTGGTTCTTGCGAGCAGTGCGTCGATCTCAGCCTTGTGTTTTACGAGATCGGCTTGCAGCCGGGGCCAGCTCACCCCTGCCCGATTTGCGGCGGTCCTTATCGCGGAAGAATCCAGTTTCCCTGCCCCTGCATACAGTGCTGCGTTGAAGGCTTCGTGCTTGCCCTGCCACTGGCTGGCGATGGCGGCGCGCGCGGCTTCTACCGACACGGGCCCAAAAATCGGCCAGTCCCGATAGACCAGCCGGATCTTCGGATCGGAGGCGATCAAGGCTGCGACCACGGAATGCATGCGCCGGCAATAGCCGCAATTATAGTCCGCGAACTGGACGATCGTGATGTCATAGCCTTTGGGCGCGACTTTTGGGGCAACCGGATCTTCCAGGATCGCCGACTTGGTGATCGTTGCGGCGACCGCCGGTGGGGTCAGCGCGTCCGTGGCCCCTATGCCAAGGCCGGTGATCGCGAGCACTGCGAGCGTCGCCACCGAGGAGCGAATGCAGTTCATTGATGGGTCTCCAGAATGTCGTCGATACCGTCGTCGAGCGCAGCCCGCGAAATCTCTCCGGCATGGCTCTCGCGTATCATGCCGTCCCCGGCGACGAACAGGGTAGTCGGCAGGGCTCCCGAACCAGCAGCGTGGCTGAAATCCTGGCTACGATCGACCAGCAGATGCGGTGATGTCAGTCGCTTCGTGGCCAGGAAAGCCTTAACGACGTCCGGCGTCTCGCCTTGATCGACGAACAGAGCCGGCACTGCGGGACGTGCCGCCGCGGCCCGCACCAGCATCGGCATCTCGCGCTGGCACGGGCCGCACCAGGTCGCCCACAGGTTGATGACGAACGGCTTTCCCCGAAAACTATCGATAGCAACCGGCTGTCCGTCGATCGTGTACGCGACAAGTCCCTTGGGCAGAGGAATGGCGGTATCCTCGACGAGGAGATGAGCAGCCGCTGCCCAGACCATGACGGCGATACCCAGGCTCGCCAGCGATCGATAGAGCGCGGTGGAACCGCGGAGCGTGGCGACGAGCACCAACGCCGCCCCGACGATGCCCGCTATCGCGGAAAATCCGCCCTGCCAGATCGCGAGCGCCGACAGGGGATCATCGCTGTAGCTAGGGATGTGCATGGCAACATAGCCAATGCGTCCCATGACCAAGCCCGCCACGACCGCCGCCGTAGCCGCGTTCGACGTCGGCCGGAGCGACTTGCGCGTCAGAAACGACACCAGGCCGATAAAGGCCGCGATCGCGAGCAGCGCGAGCAACCGGTCGGTCGACAGCACCAGCGGACCGAGGGCGACGGTATTGCCGATCGTCACAACGCGGCCGCACTCTTCCACAGCATATAGGCTGCAACGACGAAGATCAGGATCGCGAAGACGGTCGTGAGCGTCCCGCGGCCGGAAAGGCGCTTTGCAAAGACCGTCCCGACCATGCCGCCGACGACACCACCAGCGATGAAGACGCCCGCAAGCGGCCAGTCGACGAGCCCGGACAGCGCGTAGTTGGTCGCGGTCGCCAGACCGAACGCCGCGACGGCGACCAGCGATGTGCCGACCGCGTTGATCATCGGCATCCTGGTCGATGCGATCAGTCCGGGCACGATCAGAAATCCGCCGCCGATGCCGAAAAAGCCCGAGAAAATTCCTGTACCAAGCCCGAAGCCTAGCACTTTCGGGGCGTTTGCGCGATTGCAGGCAGCGCCCTCGACACCGAGGTTGCGCCGGCCGCGCAGCATCAGGATGCCGACCGCGACCATGACGATGGCGAACAGGAACAGCAGATGCTGGCCATCGACGGCCTTGCCCGCCGTCGATCCCGCGAATGCACCGAGCACGCCTGCCCCCGCATACATCAGACCGCAACGCCATTTGACGGTGCCGGCCCGCGCATGGCTGAGCAGGCCTGTCGCCGCATTCGCCGCGACCGCGAGCGCGCTCGTCCCGATCGCCACGTGCGGATTGGTGACGCCGACCAGATAGACCATCAGCGGCACGGCAAGGATCGAGCCGCCCCCGCCGACGAGGCCAAGCGTGAAGCCGACTAGGCCTCCGGACACTGCGCCCAGCAGGTATTGGATGGTATCGAGCATGAAAACGGAACCTTGGACGGCGGAGCTGGCTCAGGCGGCTTGGCGATGCTCGGGATGCGCCATCCACTCGCGGCCCTTGAGCATGCCGTTCCAGTAAATCCATGGCAGGCCTTCGGACTTCAGCAGCCAGGACAGCCGCTGCGGCTTAATGCCCTCGATGATCCACTTCGGAAAACTCGGCAGCAGCTTTCCGCCGTAACCGAACTCGGCGAGCAGGATCTTGCCGCGCTCGACCGTCAGCGGACACGAGCCATAGCCGTCGTAGAGCGCCATCGGCGCCTTGCCGGCGAGCATCGACAGCAGATTTTCGGCGACGATCGGGGCCTGCTTGCGCGCGGCGGCCATGGTCTTGGCGTTGGGCGTCGATCCGCCATCACCCAGACCGAACACGTTGGCGTAGCGAATGTGTTGCAGGGTCGTCTGATCGACATCCACATACCCCGCTTCGTTGGCGAGCGGACTACGCGCGACGAACGCCGGTGCCTTCTGGGGCGGCGTGACGTGGATCATGTCGAACGATTTGGTGATCTCTCCGCCCTTCTCCCGGAAGGTGGCGGTTCGATCAGATCCGTCGACCGCGACCAGGGTGGACTCGAACTGGAGGTCGATACCGTAGCGGTCGACATAGGCCATCAGCGGCGGGACGAACTCCTTTACGCCGAACAATACGCTCCCGGCGTTGTGAAACTGCACGTCGATGTCCTTGAGTACGCCCTGCCGCTGCCAATGATCGCACGACAGGTACATCGCCTTCTGTGGCGCGCCGGCGCACTTGATCGGCATCGGCGGCTGGGAGAACAGCGCGGTACCGCCCCTCAGGGACCGAACCAGTTCCCACGTATAGGGTGCGGTGTCGTAACTATAGTTGGACGTGACGCCGTTGCGTCCGAGCGTGTCGACAAGCCCATCCACCCCGGCCCAGTCGAGCGCGATCCCCGGCGCGACGACGAGCGCGCGGTATCCGACGGTGGAGCCGTCTTCCAGTGTCACGGTATCGCGCTCGGGCTCGAAGCTGGCGACCGCGCCTTTGATCCAGCGCACGCCGGCGGGCATGACGCTCGCCTCGGATCGCCGCGTATCCTTGGCATCGAACACGCCGCCGCCGACCATCGTCCAGCCCGGCTGATAGTCATGCTCGGTGCGCGGCTCGATGACGACGATGGCGAGTGAGCGGTTACGCTCGCGCAGCGACGCAGCCGTGGCCAGCCCTGCCGAGCCACCGCCGACGATGACGACATCGGCCCGCGATGGCCCCGCTCCTTCCGGAATGACGGCGGTTGTTTCAAGTCGGGGACGAAGTGCCGTCAGGTCATAGCCGGCGTCGCTCGCCGTCCTGAGGATCGTATCCGCCGGCAGCGCCCCGGCTTGCGAGAGCGCCCATAGCGAGGTCGAGCGCGTGCCGGTGCGGCAATAGGCGAGGACCGGAGCGCCGAGACGCGACAGCGCATCGGCCATACGCGCGACATCCTCATCGCCGATCTTGCCCGGGACGACCGGCACATGCGCAAACGCCATGCCATGCGCCGCCGCAAGCCGCTCCATGTCGGCGGCCGATAATTGCCCCGGCTCCTCGCCATCCGGCCTGTTGTCGATGATGGCGCGAAACCCGTCCCGCGCTGCCTGGGCGATATCCGCCTCGGTCAGCTGGGGCGATACCGACAATGCGGGGGTAAGCAGCTTGATGGTCATGCGGATCGTCCTCGAGGGGCGCTCCGGAACGCAACGCGCGCGCCGGAGACGAAGTCAGGCGGCGAGCGGGCGCTTCGAGAACTACCAGTCGGTATAGGCAAAGCCTTCGCCCTCGCGGCCGGCGGCGGCGGCGATCGTCTTGGGCGGCGGCACGATGGCGTCCTCCCCCGGCTGCCAACCGGCCGGCGTCGCGACGCCATTGGCATCGCTTGCCTGCATCGCGGTGACGAGGCGGACGATTTCGGGGATCGAACGACCGTTGCTCATCGGGTAGTAGAGCATCGCACGGAGCACGCCGTCGGGGTCGATCACGAAGGTCGCGCGCACGGCCGACGTGTCGCTCGCGCCCTCGTGGATCATGCCATAGGCCCGCGCGACCTCCATCTTGAGGTCTTCGATGATCGGAAAGGGGATTTCGACGCCGAACTTCTCGGCGATGTTCCGGGTCCAGGCGATGTGCGAATAGATGCTGTCGATCGAAAGACCGAGCAGCTCGCAATTCCTCGCCTTCAGCTCGGCCGCGACCCCGGCGAAACCGATGAACTCGGTGGTGCAGACGGGCGTGAAGTCGGACGGGTGCGAGAACAGCACCAGCCACTTGCCCTTATAGTCGGCGAGCGTGCGATCGCCGTGCGTCGTCTTGGCGGAGAAGCCCGGTGCGGGCGCATTGATGCGCGGCAGGCCGACCGTCGATGTATCAGACATGGGGATTCTCCAGGGGAGGCCGCTTTGCCGGGCGGGCAGGCAGCAGGCGGTGCAGGATCATGCCGCCGAGCATCGCGGCGACGAAGATGGCTGCGGGAACGGGGGCGATGGCGAGATCGGCGATGGCAGGCCCGGGGCAAAGCCCGGCGATGCCCCAGCCGATGCCGAACAGCACCGACCCGCCGATAAGGGACCGCGTGATCCCGGTCGTGGCTGGCAGGACGAAGGATGTGTCGGCGAGCGGGGAGTCGAGCCGTTGACGGATGCTCCAGGCGACCGCCATCGGCAGGATGGCGCCGACCATCACGAATGCGAGGGTCGGGTCCCACGCGCCGCCGAACAGGTCGAGAAACGCGCGGACTCGAGCGGGATCTGACATGCCCGAACGCGCGAGGCCTGCACCGAACAGCATGCCCGCCAGCAGAGCGATCAGCACGCGGCGCATCACGACGTCACGCCCAGCGCGCGCACCGCCGCCACAGTGGCAAACCCTGCGGCCATGAAGCTGGCGGTCGCGGCGATCGACCGCGGCGAGAGGCGCGACAGGCCGCAGACACCGTGACCGCTGGTGCAGCCGCTACCCATGCGCGTGCCGAACCCCACGATCAGGCCACCAAGCACGAGGGCCGCGATGGATGTCGGAAAACGGGTCGTCACCGGTCCGACGGCAAACGCGACCAGCAAGGCGCCGAGTGGCAAACCCAGGATGAACGCGCTGGCGATCGGCCATGGCGTCCCGCCCGGCGCGATACCCGTCGCGCGCGCGACCATGCCGCTGACGCCGGCGATCCGGCCCAGTCCCAGCAGCATGATCGTGCCGGCAAGGCCGATCAGCAGGCCGCCGGTCAACCCGGCAAGCGGCATGGCGCCCGTCCAGTTCATCAGAGGACGTTCAGCGGAATCTGGAGGTAGCGCGTGCCGTTCGCTTCGGGCTCGGGCAAGTGGCCACCGCGCATGTTGACCTGGATCGACGGCAGGATCAGCTTCGGCATTCCCAGGGGCGCGTCGCGGGCGGTCCGCATCGCGACGAACGCGTCCTCTTCGACACCGTCATGAACATGGACGTTGCCGGTCCGCTGCGCGCCGACCGTTGTCTCCCAGACATAGCGGTCACGCCCGGGCGCCTTGTAATCGTGGCACAGGAACAGTCGTGTCTCGGCAGGAAGGGTCAGCAGCCGCCGGATCGAGCGGTAGAGCTGCCGCGCATCGCCGCCCGGAAAATCGGCGCGTGCCGAGCCATAGTCGGGCATGAACAGCGTATCGCCGGTGAACACCGCCTCGCCGATGACATAGGCCATGTCGGCCGGGGTGTGCCCAGGTACGTGGAGCGCGATCGCCGGTATCGAACCGATCGCGAATGCATCGCCGTCGTCGAACAGCCGGTCGAACTCGGAGCCGTCGCGGGCGAAATCGGTACCGGCGTTGAAGATCTTGCCGAACACGTCCTGCACCCGCAGGATGTCGCGGCCGATGGCGAGCGCGCCGCCCAGCGCCTTCTGCAGATAGGGTGCCGCCGACAGGTGGTCGGCATGGGCGTGTGTCTCGAGCAGCCAGTCGATCGTGAGCCCCTCCCCTCGCACATACGCGATGATCGCATCGGCGGAGGCGGTATCCGTCCGGCCTGCGGCCGCATCGAAATCGAGCACGCTGTCGATGATCGCCGCACGCAGCGTCGTCGGATCGTGCGCGACGTAGCTCGCGGTGTTCGTCGGCTCGTCGAAGAAGCTGCGAACGACGAGTTTGGGGCCCTCCCGAGCGATGGACACTTGCGATGCGGCAGCGGCGAGAATCAGGTCGGTCATGACGCCCATATACGGCCACACTTTCAGACTTGCAATACTTCTGTAATTACGTATGTACGTTGCGTGTGAAAGCGTGTCGAGGCAATCAGATGGCGATGATACAAAACGCAGATGCAGCGCACGTCGGCGCTACGGGACCGCGACCGCTGCGGATCGGCGATACCGCGCCGAACTTTCACGCCCGCACGACGCGTGGCGAAGTCAGTCTCGACCAGTATCGCGGTCGCTGGGTGGTGTTCTTTTCGCATCCGGCCGACTTCACGCCGGTCTGCACGAGCGAATTCATCGCGCTGGCCAAGGCGATGCCGCAGTTCGAGGCACTGGACGCTGTCCTGCTCGGGCTTTCGGTGGACAGCCTGTATTCGCACATCGCATGGCTGCGTGCGATCCGAGAACTGTTCGGCGTCGAAATCCGCTTCCCGGTCATCGAGGACCCATCGATGGCGGTCGGTCGCGCTTATGGCATGATCGACGACGATGCCGCCGATGCGTCCGCGGTCCGGGCGACGTATTTCATCGACCCCGAAGGCGTCATCCGCGGCGTCACCTGGTATCCGATGACGATCGGCCGCTCTATCGACGAAATGATCCGCATGCTCGCCGCGCTGAAGCGGTCGGCCGATGGCAGCGTCCTCACGCCCGCCGGCTGGCAACCTGGCAACGATGTGCTGGTGCCCCCGGCCCAGACCGCGGAGACGGCGATCGGCGAGAACGCTCCTGCGGACTGGTTTCATCAGACCCAGCCCGATCGATGACGGCGATCTATCAGTCCCGCGAGCGCGCCAATGCCGCGGCCGACCGCCTCAAAACCTATGCACAGCCGCAGCGGCTCATGATCCTGTCCCGCCTGCTAGACGGCGAACAGATCGTCGCCGAGCTCGAACGCTCCACGGGGATCGTCCAGCCGGCCCTCAGCCAGCAGCTTGCC
Organism: Sphingomonas sp.; assembly: GCA_021154945.1. GTDB lineage: Bacteria > Pseudomonadota > Alphaproteobacteria > Sphingomonadales > Sphingomonadaceae > Sphingomonas. The sequence continues at coordinate 489 of JAJNQF010000205.1, read as the reverse complement.
GAATTGCGAAAGGCCGATCTCGTCGTGATGCGCCGCGCGGCGAAACAGGTTTTCTACCGACTGGCGGATGACGACGTGACGCTCTGCGTCCGCGCGATCGAGGCGATGTTCGGCAGCGGCGAGTCCGTGGCGACCGCCTTGGAACGCGTCACCGAGTCTGCCAAAGCGTCACCGGCAGCTACCCCTAAGCCCAGTGTCGCAGCGATGTTCGCTCGGGTCGGTTGAGCCCGCCCGAACCGCGGATCCGAACCGGGCCGGTGCAGTATTCCGCGATGCAGGGGTCCGCAGCGCCCGTGGCTGATCGCGGTTGACGGCATAAGATCGCGGTCGTCGACTTTCCGCGCGCGTGACCATCCCGCCGGAATCAGACCCGGCGTCGGGTTCGGTGATTCGAAGGAGCCGATGTATTCGCCGGACGCGGCTTAACCGGTGCCGCGGCCATTGGTCGGCCCCAGACATCACCGGCAAACACGTTACCGCGACGAGCTG
>JAJNQF010000203.1 GCA_021154945.1 Sphingomonas sp. | reverse complement strand
CAGTTGGAACGTCCAGAGTAACTAGACGCATCGCTCGGTTAGCAGCGCCCCCCAACTGGGCCCCGGCCTTCGCCGGGGTGGCGTGCTATCCGGGGTGGTGAGCCGTTCGGCGTGACCCGCTCACTCCGGAACCGTCCCCGGATCAGCAATGCCAGCCTCGAAAGACTTCGACGAATCCGCCCCGTCGGCCTGATGCGCCTGCCTGCCCTTCGACTTAAGCGGTGCCGGAGCCTTAGGCGTGCTCCCCCACAGCGTCAGTAGCGCGCCGACGGCGGCACCAGCGACCGCGACACCACTGAAGATCGCCGCAGCACCCCATTTACCACGGATATTTTCCGGCAAAGTGGCGACTGCAACCGGCGTGACCGCCTTGCGCGCAGACACGGGGCGCGGGGTGCTGCGCTTGGTCGAGCGCGGCTTGGGCGCCGGTTTAGCAACGGGTTTGGGCGGCGCAGCGGGCACCGGCTTATCCGCAGCCGGTTTCGCGACCGGCACGGGCTTGGCTGCGACCGGCTTCACCGATGACGCAGCCGGCGCCGCTTTCGGCGCACTGGCCTTACGCGGTGCCCTCCGGCGGGCGGCGGGCTTCTTCGCTTCAGTATCGGGCGTGTCGGTGTCAGCCACGGCTATCTTCCCTCAGCAATGATTCCGGAACCGTAACGCATTCCCAAGCGATCCGCTCCGGTTTTTACCCGTCCACCGTTACCGGAACGGCGGCTCGTCGAACGCGCGGAGCTTGCGGCTGTGGAGCTTGGCGCCCTCCAGTCGAAGCTGTTCGCAGGTCTCGATGCCGATCCGCAGATGCTCGCTGATCGCGCGCTCGTAGAAGCGGTTGGCCGGGCCGGGCAGCTTCAGCGCGCCGTGGAGCGGCTTGTCCGAGACGCACAGCAATGTGCCGTAGGGGACGCGGAAGCGGTATCCCTGCGCGGCGATCGTGGCGGACTCCATGTCGATGCCGACCGCGCGCGACAGCGAGAAGCGCAGCGCGGACTTCGAATAGCGGAGTTCCCAGTTGCGGTCGTCGGTGGTGACGATCGTCCCCGTGCGCAGGCGGCGCTTGAGTTCCTCGCCCGATTGGCCCGAGACGATCTCGGCCGCCTTGGCCATCGCCAGCTGGACTTCGGCGATCGCGGGAATGGGGATCTCGGGCGGCAGGACGTCGTCGAGGACATGGTCGTCGCGCAGATAGGCGTGCGCAAGGACATAGTCGCCGATCCGCTGGCTCGGCCGCAACCCGCCGCAATGGCCGATCATCAGCCACGCCTCGGGCCGCAGCACGGCGAGATGGTCGCAGATCGTCTTCGCGTTCGACGGGCCGACGCCGATGTTTACCAGCGTGATGCCGGTGCGGTCGTCCGCCATCAGGTGATAGGCGGGCATCTGGTGCCGCCGCCACGCGCTGTCGGAGATGATCTTGTCGATGTCGTCGCCGGACGAGATCGTGATCCCGCCCGCGCCCGAAAGACTGGTGAAGCGACTGCCTTCACCCAGCTGCGTGCCGGCCCAGCGCACGAACTCGTCGACGTAGCGGTGATAGTTGGTGAACAGCACGAAGCGCTGCGCGTGCTCGGCGGGCGTGCCCATGTAATGGCGCAGGCGGGCAAGGCTGAAATCGGTGCGCAGGCCGTCGAACAGCGCGAGCGGGCGCGTCTCGTCGTGCGCGATCCAGAGGCCGTCGGCGATCTCGTCGCCGATGTGCGCGAGTTCGGTGGCGGGGAAGTGGCGCGACAATTCGGTCGCGGAGACCTCGTCGAGGCTCAGCGCATGGCCGGGTTCGATCACGTAAGGGAACGGGATTTCCTGGCGACCCTCGACGGCTTCGACGGTGACGTCGTAATCCTCGATCAGCAGCGTCAGCTGTTCGACCAGATATTCGGCGAAGATCGCGGGTTTGGTGACGCTGATCTTGTATTCGCCGGGCGTTACCATCCGGCCGAACGAGCGGAGGGGAGTGGGGCGATCGACGCCGCCCTTATAGATGAGGCGGATTTCGGGATAGGCGAACGAGCCGTCGGTGCGGCTGGCCGGATCGGGGGTCGTGCCGTCGGCGATATAGGCGCTCATGGCGGCTTGGAGGCGCTCGACGGAGGCGCGGTAGAGGCGGTCGAGGTCGGCGACGAGGTCGGATGCGATTGTCATTGCACAGTGTTACGTGGGCGATGTTGCGGTGGCAAGACCGAGGCGGCGGGGCACGGTCAATGCGCGCTCGGGGCTTACGCACCACCCCGGCTATGCACCACCCCGGCGGAGGCCGGGGCCCAATTGGGGGGACGGATGTAACGGAGGCCGGTCTGAAATTACCTCGGCCTTACCAATTGGGCCCCGGCCTTCGCCGGGGTGGTAAGGAGGGGCGGGTATTGCTCCCGCCCCTCTCACATCAGATCTCGCTGAGCAGGTGTTCGGCCGAGCTCACCTTGAACTCGCCGGGTGCCTCGACGTTCAGCTGCTCGACGACGCCGTCGTTCACCAGCATCGAGTAACGCTGGCTGCGCGTGCCCATGCCGTAGGCTGCGCCGTCCATCGTCAGCCCGATCGCAGTGGCGAACTCGCCATTGCCGTCGGCGAGCATCGTGATGTCACCGGCACCCGCCGACTTGCCCCATGCGTCCATCACGAACGCGTCGTTGACCGAGACGCAGGCGATCTCGTCGACGCCCTTGGCCTTAAGCTCGGCTTCCTTCTCGACGAAGCCGGGGAGGTGCTTGGCCGAGCAGGTCGGCGTGAACGCGCCGGGGACCGCGAACAGCGCGACCTTGCGGCCCTTGAAGAAGCTGTCGGTATCGACCTGATCGGGGCCATCGGCCGTAGCCTTGACGAGGGTGGTGGTGGGAAGCCGGTCGCCGACGCTGATCGTCATCTGAAAATCTCCTGTCGCCGCGCGTTGGTCGCGGGCGAGCCGTACCTTGGACGCCGGGCGGGGGATTTCAAGCGTGGCGACCGCGGGCGTGCGGCGCTATGTTGCACGGCATGGACAAGACGGCCTTTCTCTCCGGACAATTCCTGCTCGCGATGCCGGGCATGAGCGACCCGCGCTTCGCCCGCGCGGTGATCGCGATGTGCAGCCATGACGAGAATGGCGCGATCGGCATCGGGCTGGGCGCGACGATCGACGGGCTGGGCTTCCACGACCTGCTCGAACAGTTCGGGATCAAGCCCGGCGATGCCCCCAACGCGCCGGTGCATTTCGGCGGACCGGTCGAGCCCAGGCGCGGCTTCGTGGTGCATTCTTCCGACTGGGGCGGGCAGGACAGTGTCGACGTCGCCGGGCGGTGGAAGCTGTCGAGCACGGTCGACGTGCTGCGCGCGATCGCCGAAGGGAAGGGCCCGTCGCAATGGGTCGTGGCGCTGGGCTATGCCGGCTGGGACGGCGGGCAGCTGGAGGGCGAGCTGTCGCGGCCGGGGTGGTTCAACGTGTTCGGCGACACCGACCTGCTGTTCGATACCGCGGTGGAGGATCGCTGGACCTATGCGTTCGCGCAGGCCGGCGTCGACCCGCGGCTGCTCGTCGCGGAGACGGGCCGGGCCTGACTTCTGCTCCCCTCCCTGGAAGGGAGGGGCCGGGGGTGGGTCGGCCGGTGGGCTGGCTCTGCACGCGCCTCAAACCGACCCACCCCCAACCCCTCCCTTCCAGGGAGGGGAGTCGAAGAAGGGCAACGCAGCTTACACAGTGTGCATCCCCAACCATCATATAAAGATATCTTTATATTTGATTTGGGGCCTCCACTCTCCTATGATGCAGTATCCGGCACGGGCATGAGGCTCGCCGATCACGATATTCTCAGGAGACTCCTCGTGGCCACCACGCTTGCGCCTACGAAGACCGACGCCAAGGCCGACTATGTCGTCGCCGACATCAGCCTCGCCGATTTCGGCCGCGCCGAGATCAACATCGCCGAGACCGAAATGCCCGGCCTGATGTCGCTGCGCACCGAATTCGGCGCGTCGCAGCCGCTCAAGGGCGCGCGCATCACCGGTTCGCTGCACATGACGATCCAGACCGCGGTGCTGATCGAGACGCTGACCGCGCTCGGCGCCGACGTCCGCTGGGCGACCTGCAACATCTTCTCGACGCAGGACCATGCCGCCGCCGCGATCGCCGCATCGGGCGTGCCGGTGTTCGCGATCAAGGGCGAGAGCCTCGCGGACTATTGGAACTATGTCGGCGACATTTTCTCGTGGGATCGCGACGTCGAAGGCCAGACCGCCAACATCATCCTCGATGACGGCGGCGACGCGACGATGTTCGCGCTCTGGGGCGCCAAGCTCGAAGCCGGCCACACGATGCCCGAGCCCGAGAACGAGGAAGAGGTCGAGATGCAGCGTGCGCTGAAAGCGTATGTCGCAAAGAACCCCGGCTACCTCACCGAGACCGTCAAGAACCTGAAGGGCGTTTCGGAAGAGACCACCACCGGCGTTCACCGCCTGTACGAGATCGCCAAGAAGGGCGAGCTGCCGTTCCCCGCGATCAACGTCAACGACTCGGTCACCAAGTCGAAGTTCGACAACCTCTACGGCTGCAAGGAATCGCTGGTCGACGCGATCCGTCGCGCGACCGACGTCATGCTCGCCGGCAAGGTCGCCTGCGTCGCCGGTTTCGGTGACGTCGGCAAGGGTTCGGCCCAGTCGCTCCGCAACGGCGGCGCGCGCGTGATGGTCACCGAAGTCGATCCGATCTGCGCGCTGCAGGCGGCGATGGAGGGCTTCGAGGTCGTGACGATGGAAGAGGCCGTGACCCGCGCCGACATCTTCTGCACCGCGACCGGCAATGCCGACGTTATCACCGCCGATCACATGAAGGCGATGAAGCCTATGTCGATCGTCTGCAACATCGGCCACTTTGACTCGGAGATCCAGATCGCCGCGCTGTCGAACTACGACTGGACCGAAGTGAAGCCCGGCACCGACCTGGTGAAGTTCCCGGACGGCAAGCAGATCATCATCCTGGCGAAGGGTCGCCTGGTGAACCTGGGTTGCGCGACCGGCCACCCGTCGTTCGTGATGTCGGCCTCGTTCACCAACCAGACGCTCGCGCAGATCGAGCTCTGGACCAAGGGCGAGAACTACAAGAACGAAGTCTATGTCCTGCCGAAGCACCTCGACGAGAAGGTCGCGATGCTCCATCTCGAAAAGCTCGGCGTGAAGCTGTCGAAGCTCTCGGACAAGCAGGCCGGCTACATCGGCGTGCCGGTCGAAGGCCCGTTCAAGCCGGACCATTACCGCTACTGATCTTCAGGATTCCGTAGGGTTTTCGAAAGCCGCGTCCGCCATCAGGCGGGCGCGGCTTTTTCGTTGCGCAACCGTGTTGCGGCGATGTCACACTTTCGTAATGTTTCGTCGCACGGATTGATAAATAGACAGGAAAGGTGTCCTTCCGCCCCCGAGTACATGCTTAGGTTCAGAGGGTTGTTAGTATGATTGGCTTATCGGTCCGGAAGTCCGGATTGTTCGTAACCGCGTCCACGGTCGCATTCGTCCTGGCCTCGGCCATCCCCGCAGCGGCGCAGACCGCAACGCCGGTCGATGCCCAGACCCAGGCTCCCGGCACCGATCCGGCCGCCCCGGTCGGTTCCGATACCACGACGGGCGCGGTGGCGCAGACGGCGGCGCCCGAAGCCAATGTCGGTAGCGATATCGTCGTGACCGGTTCGCGCATTGCGCGCCCGACGCTCAACTCGCCCATTCCCGTGACGACGGTGACGCAGGCGGACCTGACGCGGACCGGTGCGGTCGTCATCGGCGACGTGCTCAACGACCTGCCGTCGCTGCGCTCGACCTACAGCCAGGCGAACTCGACCCAGTTCATCGGCACCGCCGGCATCAACCTGCTCGATCTGCGCGGCCTCGGGCCGTCGCGTACGCTGGTTCTCGTCAACGGTCGTCGCCACATCACGGGCTCGACCGGCGAGTTCCTCGTCGATACGAACACCATCCCGACCGACCTGATCGACCGCGTCGACATCGTCACCGGCGGCAGCTCGGCGGTATATGGGTCGGACGCGATGGCGGGCGTCGTCAACTTCGTGCTGAAGCGCAATTTCGACGGTGTATCGCTCAACGCGCAGAGCGGGATTTCCGATCGCGGCAACCGCGGCACGTATCGACTGTCGGGCACGTTCGGCACGAACTTCGCCGAGGGGCGCGGTAACATCGCCTTGGGTCTCGAATACAACCAAGCTGATCTGCTGACGTACACCGACCGTCCGGCGTTGACTGGGGCCTATGCTGGCCGGAACCAGTTCCAGCGTGTTGCGACGAACGCATCCGGCCAGCCACAGCGGACTTTCCTGACGGGTGTTCGTAGCTTCGGCTATGACAATGGCGGCAATTTCATTGCATATAATGGCGACGACGTGCTGGGCTGCGGCAATGGCGTGACTGCGGCCTGCCGCGCGAACGGCGCCCCCCGGGTGTTCGGTTTCGGGTCGGACGGGCAGCTTTCCGAATATAATTACGGCAATGATTTTCGACCTGTCGGCTCCAACAACAACCAGAATGGCAACGGAGCTACGCTGAATGACACGGGTACGCTGAACCCGGCGCTCAAGCGTTATGTCGCAAACCTGATCGGCCATTACGACGTGTCGGATGCGTTCAAGCCGTTCTTCGAGGCGAAGTTCGTTCGCGTCGAGAGCTTTGCGCAGTCGAGCGGTACGTTCAATCAGGGCGGGTCGCAGGGCACCGGCGCAGCGGGTGAAACATACCTCGGCGGCGGCATCCCGATTGCGTTCGACAATGCGTTCCTGAATCCTCAGGCCGCGACGACCATCCGCTCGTTGCTGCCAGCCGGATCGGAGTATTTCCGGCTCAATCGCAATAACGTCGATCTCGGCACGCGCGACGAAGCAGACCGTCGCGATACCTACCGCATCGTCGTCGGTGCCGAAGGCACGTTCAACGATGACTGGAAGTATGATTTCTCGGTGAACTACGGTGAATTCCGTACGAAATCGAAATTCTATAACAACCAGTTCCAGTCCCGCTTCTACAACGCCATCGATGCGGTTCGGAACGGCGCAGGCCAGATCGTATGCCGTATCAACCAGGCTGCGGTAACCGACGCATCATGCGCCCCCCTGGATATTTTGGGTGAGGGCCGCGCAAGCCAGGCTGCGTTGAACTACATCAACACGACGTCGAGCAGTGTTGGCAAGGCGACGGAGTTCGACGTCACTGCCAACGTGGTGGGTGATAGTTCGCAACTCTTCGAACTGCCCGGCGGCCCGGTCAGGTTTGCTGTTGGCGGCGAGTATCGTCGTGAAACCGCACGAAACGCGTATGACGATACGATCAAGGCCGGCGATACATTCTTCAACGTCATCCCCGACTTCCGTCCGCCGGCATTCGCCGTGAAGGAAGCGTATGGCGAGATCGAGCTTCCGCTGTTGAAGGACATCAGCTTCGCCAAGGAGCTGACGATCAATGCGGCCGGTCGCGTTGCCGACTACAAGGGTTCGACGGGAACGGTCTACGCCTATAATTTCGGTGGCATCTACGCACCGATCAACGATATCAAGTTCCGCGTGAATTATTCGCGGTCGGTCCGGGCGCCGACACTCGGTGACTTGTATGCATCGAATAGCCAGAATTTCGATCTGCTCGATGATCCGTGCGATGTGAACTTCATCAACACGGGACGTTCCACGCGGGCAGCGAACTGTGCGGCGGCGGGGGTTCCGGCCAATTTCGTGAACAGCGTGGCGCGGGCGGGCAGCACCGAATTCCTGTCGGGCGGCAACCCCGATCTACAGGCTGAAAAGTCGCGGAGCTGGACCTATGGTGCGATCTTCCAGCCAAGCTTCCTTCCCGGCTTTGCGCTGACGGTCGATTATTACGACATCAAGATCAACAAGGTCATCAATGCCGTTGACGCACAGACGATTCTCGATGCCTGCTATGACGCACCGACGCTCGACAACCAGTTCTGCAGCCTGATCAACCCGCGCCAGGCGAACGGCCTGTTCGCACGGCCCGCGCTGCTGCAGAGCGTCGTCAACTTCGCCGCGCTGAAGGCCAAGGGCATCGATTTCGACGCGAGCTACAACCACCGCTTCGGGGCCGATACCAAGGCGGCGATTCGCGTGGTCGGTACGTGGGTGCGTGACCGGACCGATTTCCCGTATCTCGATGAGCCGAGCCGGCCGGATCGTGTGAAGGGCGAGCTGGGCGATCCGATCTGGAACGTCAACGCCTCGGTCGACCTGACCCACAAGAACTTCACGCTCGGGTATCAGGTCCGCTATATCGGCCGCCAGTCGATCACAGATTGGGAAGCACAGCACGATACCAACGGCGTGCCTGCGCTCAACCCGAACTATGCCGACGTCGTCTATTACCCGAAGGTGATCTATCACGCGATCCGCGCCTCGGTCGACGTCGACAGGCGCTTCACCCTCTACGGTGGCGTCGACAATGTGACCGACAAGAAGCCGCCTTACGGCCTGCTCGGCAATGGCGATGGCGACGCGATCTACGACAATATCGGTCGCGCCATGTATATCGGGGCGTCGGTGAAGCTCTGATCGTATGAAAATTCTACCCTCGCCGGTAGATCGCGAAGGGCGGGTCCGCAGGTCGGGCCCGCCCTTTTCCGTGTGTCGTGGCTTTCCCCGGGGGGACGGTTTGGCCTACATGGTCGGATGATGTCGCTACGGGCTGCCCGATAATGGTCTTGGGGACCGGTGCTGCCGTGACGGTAGGGGCATTGCTGCTCGTGGCGGTCCTCGCTGGCTTGGGGCTGCTCTATACCAGCCTGCGCATGCGCGCTGCGGCGGCCGACGTCGTCGAGACGAATGCGCAGTTGCGGACGGTGCTCGACGGATCGCCGGCGATCGTGACGGTGATCCGGTCCGGCGGGCGGATCGAGATGACGCAGCGGATGGCGGACTGGCTCGGGCTGGACGCGCCGCCGCGGTCGCTGGCGGAACTTGCGATCGGCGGGGCAGGGCTGTCGGCGGACGATGCGGCACGGCTGATCGCGGACATCACGGCGGCACAGCGAGCGGGGCGGGCGTTCGTGCGGTCGGTGCGGCTGCAGGGCTCGACGCGGGCGATCACGTTTCGTGGGGGGCGTGCGCCGGGCGAGATGGGCGCCACGGGGGCGGTGCTGCTCTGGGCGTTCGATGCGACCGACAGCGAGGCGGAGATCGCCCGGCTCGGCGCGGAGACCGCGCGGCTGGGCGAGGCCTATGAATCGCTGACCGGGCTGATCGAGGCGGCGCCGATGCCGATGTGGTACCGCGCGACCGACCTCCGGCTGGCGATGGTGAATACGGCCTATGTCGATGCGGTAGAGGGGCGCGATGCCGCCGATGTGGTGGCGCGTGGGCTCGAACTGGTCGAGGGGTCGGGGCGCGGCGGGCCTCTCGCCGGCGCCGCGGTCGCGCGCGAGCAGGGGCGCCCACACCAGCAGGTCCTGCCGGCGACGATCGACGGCGCGCGGCGGTCGTTGCAGATCTACGACGTGCCGCTGCCGAGCGGTGGCGTCGCCGGGTTCGCGATCGATATTGAGGAACTCGAGCAGGCGCGGTCGGGGGCGAAGCGGTTCGCCGAGGCGCAGCGCGCGATGCTCGACCGGCTGTCGGCGGGAGTCGCGCAGTTCGGCGGGGATCGCTCGCTCGTGTTCTGCAACCAGCCGTTCCGGCGGATGTTCGCGATGCGCAGCGAATGGCTGGCCGATCGGCCCGAGTTCGACCGGGTACTGGAGCGGATGCGCGAGGCCAACCGCCTTCCCGAGGTCCGCGACTTCCCGAGCTGGAAGGCCGAGCGGCGCGACTGGTTCATGCAGACCGGCTCGTCGCAGAGTGGCGGCGCCATGGAAGAGAACTGGCATCTCCGCGGCGGCACGCACCTCCGCGTCGTCGCGCAGCCATTGCCCGATGGCGGACTGCTGCTGATTTTCGAGGATCGTACCGAGCAGGTCCAGCTCGCCAGCGCGCGCGATACGCTGCTGCGCGTGCGGACCGCGACGTTCGACAATCTGTTCGAGGCGCTCGGCGTGTTCGCGGCGGATGGGCGGTTGCAGTTGTGGAACAACCGGTTCCGGCTGCTGTGGGGCCTGGAGGAGGAGTTCCTCGCCTCGCATCCGCGCGTCGATGCGTTCGCCGAGGCGGCGGGGGGTAAGCTGCTGACACCCAACCGTTCGGCGCTGATCCCCGATCTGGTGCGGTCGGCGACGGTCGAGCGGCAGCAGCGCGGCGGGCGCGTGGCGTTTGCGGACGGACGGCATTTCGAGTTTGCCGGCGTACCGCTGCCCGACGGGAATGCGCTGTTCACGATGCTCGACATCACCGACAGTCGCCGTGCGGAACAGGCTCTGCGGGATCGCGCCAACGCGCTGGAGGCGGCGGACAAGGTGAAGACCGCGTTCGTGGCAAACATGAGCTACGAACTCCGCACGCCGCTGACGTCGATCAGCGGGTTCGCGGAGATGCTGCACGGCGGATACGCGGGCAAGATGACGAAGCAGGCCGAGGGCTATGTCGGGGCGATCCTGGAGTCGGTCGAGCGGCTGGGGTTGCTGGTCGACGACGTGCTCGACCTGACGCGGGCGGAGAGCGATCGTGCGGAGACGGATCGGACCGATGTCGATCTGCCGACCACGGTGCGCGCGGCGGCGGAGACGATCCTGCCGTCGGCCAAGCGGCGCAAACTCGATTTCGCGGTCGAGGTGGCGCGGTCGACCGGGCGGGTCAACGGCAATCCGAAGCGGTTGAAGGAGGTCGTCGAGCATCTCCTGCGCCACGCGGTCGCGGCGACGCCGGATGGCGGGCGGGTGTTGTTGCATACCGATGGCAATGCGACGTCCGCGCGGATCGTGGTGTCGGATGACGGGCCGGGAATGGATGCCGAGGCAGTCGCGCATGCATTCGACCGGTTTGGGGAATCGAAGGCTATGGGGGATCGCGCTTTGGGGTTGGGGTTGCCGCTGGCCAAGCAGTTCGTCGAAGCTCACGGCGGGACTATCGAGCTGGTCTCCGAGCCC
>JAJNQF010000178.1 GCA_021154945.1 Sphingomonas sp. | reverse complement strand
CCCTGGACGGGAGCGGTTGGGGGTGGGTCGGTTTCCGTATCCCGGCACGGTTGCGACTAAAACTGGCCAACCCACCCCCGGCCCCTCCCTTCCAGGGAGGGGAGAAGCTCAGTCAGGCAATCCGCTCGGGCACCTCCGCCGCGTCCTCGGCAATCGCCGCAGCGGGCGCGACCGCCTCCCAAGGAAACACGAACCAGTCCTTGGTCACCGCCCGGTCGATAACCCGCGCGCTATACTCGATCCGCTCCGCCGAACTGAGGTTATCGATCAGCATGGCAAACCGCACCGCCCCCTCGACCGCCCCCGCTGCAGCCAGCGCCCCACGCAAATGCGTGATCGTCCGCCCCGAATCATTGATATCGTCGAGAAACAACAGCCGCTCGCCATTGCGCGTGCGCGCGGCCAGCTTCACCAGCGGCTCGTCGGCAAAGTCCTTCACCTGGCTGGAATAATCGACCGACAGCGTCGGCAACCCGATCGCGTGGCTGAGGAACACTGCCGGCACGAGACCGCCACGACCAATCCCGATGATGTAATCGGGTTTCCACTCGGTATCCTCGACCAGCTTGGCGGCGAGGATGTGGATCGCGGCGACGAACTCGTGCTGCGGGATAGGGGTGAAGATCGGCATTCTTGGACGCTACCGACTTGCCGTTGCGAGAGCTAGCCGTTCTCCTGCGAAAGCAGGAGCCCAGGGTTAGAGGTGCAGCGATCCTAACCCTGAACTCCCGCGTTCGCGGGAGACACAACTCAGATCGTCTCCAGCGCCTGCTCGAAATCGGCGATCAGATCGTCCGGATCCTCCACCCCGATCGAAATCCGGACGAGGTTGTCCGTAATCCCCAGCGCCTGCTTCCGCGCATCGGGCACCGACAGATGCGTCATCCCCGCCGGATGGCTCGCCAGCGTCTCGGTCCCGCCGAGCGACACCGCGAGCTTGGCGATCTTCAGCGCATCGAGAAACGCGAAGCTCTCCCGCTCGCCGCCCTTCAGATACAGCGAGAAGGTCGAGCCACCGCCGGTGCAATGACGGCGATAGATGTCCGCCTGCCGCTCCATGCCGGGCTCGTCCTCTAGGAAGCCGAGATACGCAACGCGCTCGACCTTCGGATGATGCCGCAGGAAGCCGCAGACCTTCGCAGCATTCTCGCCCGCGCGGCTCATCCGCAGTTCCAAAGTCTCCAGCGATCGCAGCAACATCCACGCGGTATTCGGATCGGTGATCGTCCCGATCGTGTTCCGCATCGTCCGGATCGTGTTGATATGCTCCTTCGTGCCGAGCACCCCGCCCGCGACCAGATCGGAATGCCCGCCGACATATTTGGTCAGCGAATAGACGACGATGTCCGCGCCATGCTTGAGCGGCTGGAACCAGAGCGGCCCCAGGAAGGTGTTGTCGATCGCGATCGGCGGTTTCTCACCCTTGAAGATCGCGTCACGGCTGGCGGCAACCGCCTCGACGTCGACCAGCGCATTCGTGGGGTTCGCCGGGCTTTCCAGATAGATCAGCGCGACGTTGCCGGTCGCGGCCTCGGTCATCACCGCGTCGATCTCCTCGCGCGTCGCACCGGCGGGGAAGTCGAGCCACTTCACGCCGAACTTACCGAGCACGCGGCCGATCAGCGTCTCGGTCGCCGCATAAAGCGGCCCCGAATGGACGATCGTGTCGCCCGGCTTGACCATCGCGAGAAACAGCGTGGCGATCGCCGACATGCCCGACGAGAAAGCGAGCGCATCCTCCGCCTCTTCCCACACGCCGAGGCGATCCTCGAGGATCTCCTGGTTCGGCCCGTTGAAGCGCGAATAGACGAGGCCCTCGGCACCGCCCGGCCGCTTGCCGGTGACGCCTTCGAAGTGACGCTTGCCCGCCGCCGCGTTGGGGAAGACGAACGTCGAGGTAAGGAAGATCGGCGGCTTCAGCGAGCCTTCCGACAGCGATGGATCATAGCCATGGCCCATCATCAGCGTCGACGGCTTCAGCTTGCGCCCACCGATTTTCTCGACCTCGGGCTTCGGCGCGACGCGTGCCGCTACGCCGGTCAGGTCGGCTTCGGTTTCGGTGGGGATGGCGCCGGCGTTATTCGGGGTATCGGACATCATATGCTCCTGCGTGGCCCGTCTGGCGCGGGCCGATGTGCCGAACCTAAACGAGCAATGCGGGATTTGGGACCCGTTACAGGCCGATGATGCTGATCTGACGACCGTAGGAGGGCTCGTCGCGATGGGTCGCGCGGCGATAGCTGAAGAACCGGTCCTCGTCGGTATAGGTATCCAGCCCGAGCGCTTCGATCCGCCCGATCCCCGCCACGGCGAGCCGGCTGACGACATAGGCCTCCAGGTCGAACTGGTAATGATCCGCACGGCCATCCGCAAAGAAGCGCTCATTCTCCAGTTCCGACTCGCAGAACCGGCGGATAAACGCCTCGTCGACCTCGTAGCTGGCGCGCGCGATGCACGGCCCGACCGCGACGACGATCCGGTCGCGGTGCGCGCCGATCGCTTCCATCGCGAGAATCGTCGCATCGGTGACGCCGCCGAGCGCGCCCTTCCAGCCCGCATGCGCGGCGGCGACAACGCCGGCTTGCGCGTCTGCGAACAGCACCGGTGCGCAATCCGCGGTGAGAATGCCGAGCGCGAGGCCGGGCCGATTGGTGACCAGCGCGTCGGCGTGCGGACGGATGGCGTCGTCGAACGGCTCTATCACGGTGACCGCGTCGGCGGAGTGGACCTGATAGAGACCGACGAGCCTCGCGCTCGGCAGTACCGCATCGGTAGCGCGACGACGGTTCTCGACGATGCTGGCGGGATCGTCGTCGGAGCCGATACCGACGTTGAGGCTCGCATAAGCACCGGTCGACATGCCGCCACGCCGGCCAAGAAAGCCGTGCTGGATATCGCCTAACGCCTTCGCGCGGATGACGTCGATGGTCATATCCAGCGCCCCACCCAGACATCCACCCCGGCGAAGGCCGGGGCCCAATTTGGGGACGTCGCTGCCAGAGGACTGCGCATCGTTACAACGACCTTTCCACTTGGGCCCCGGCCTCCGCCGGGGTGGTGGCTGATGATATCGACCATCACAACACGAGCCGCATGATCCGATCATCATCAGGTTGCTCGCCGACCATGAACACATACCGCCCGATATCGACGAAGCCGTAGCGCTCGTAGAACCGGATCGCCCGCGCATTATCCACATAAACGCTGAGGATCATCTCCGTCCGGCCTTCGGCGCGCGCGACATCGATCGCCCAGTCCATCAACGCCGGGCCGACGCCCGCGCCATGCTGGTCGCCACGCACATAAAGCTGATGAAGTTCGATAGCGGTCGCAGGCCAGTCGCCCGGAAACACGACAGGTCCGATCTTCGCAAACCCAACGATTTCACCCGCCTCGTCCACCGCGACGCGCACCGTGTAGGCAGGGTCGGACAGCTGCGCCGGAAGCCCCTCCTCCCCGAACGTCTGGTCGAGAAACACGGCAAGGTCTTCGGGCCGGTACAATGTGCCGAACGTGTCGGTGAACGACCGCTTCGCCATCGCGCCAAGTTCTGCGCCATCACCCGGCACGGCATTGCGGTAAACGATCATGAGAACGCCGCCGGGCTCGGCCAGGACGGCGCAGTGATCGCAAGCGCTTTGAAGAGCGTACCCATGTCGTCCATCAACCTGCTCCGATCCGCCCCCAACGCCTCGGCGCGATCGGGCGATGCCTTTGCCAGCGCCGACGTGCGCGAATCGATGCCTAATGCACCGAGCAGATCGCGCTGGCTAACCGGCCCCCAGGCGACCGCACCCTCGGTCTGCGCTGCGGCGGCGAGCGTGGTGAAGTCGACATGCGCGGTCAGGTCGTGCTCGCCGGGCGCCTCGAACGGATTCGCGAACGCATGCCCGCGCACAGCCTGCAACGTGTCGCCGAGAGCAGGGCCCTCGTATCCATAATCGACCGCGATCAACGCGCCGCCCTGCGCCGCGATCCGCTTGGCAAGGCCGCGGATGATCGTGACGGCCGCAGGCGAGGTTTCGAGAATCGAACCGACGGGAGCCTCGCGAAATGGTCCGGGAATCACCGCATCGGGCAGCGGCTTGCCCGCGATCGGCAGGAACAGCAGGTCCTGCGCGGCGACGAGCCGCTCATGCCACTGCTCGCGCTTGACAAGCTGGCGGATCGGCAGCGCGTCGAAGAACTCGTTGGCGACGACGATCAGCGGGCGATCGGTCGGCAGCGTGTCGATCGCGTCATGCCAGATGGCGGCAGGCACGCGCTCGGCCTGCGCCTTTCGCAGCGCTGGGCTAGTCTCGACGAAATGCACCGGTGGCTCGAGCCCCGCCTTCGCCATCGCCCGCAAGGCATCGGCAGCCAGCGTCCCGCGGCCCGGCCCGAGTTCGACCCAGGCCACATCCGGCCGCCCCGCCCGATCCCAAAGGTCGGCGCACCACAGGCCGATCAACTCGCCGAACATCTGACTGATCTCGGGCGCAGTGGTGAAGTCGCCCGCCACCCCCAACGGATCGCGCGTCGCATAATAATGCGCGTTCGCGGCGGCCATATATTGCGCGACGGGGATCGGACCCGCGAGCGCGATCGCGCGGGCAAGGCGTTCCGGGAGGGCGGTGTCGATTTCCCTTCCGCTTGCGGGAGGGGTTAGGGGAGGGGCTGGATTATCTTTGGCCATGACGTTTGCGGCCATGCCCTCCCCCA
>JAJNQF010000167.1 GCA_021154945.1 Sphingomonas sp. | reverse complement strand
TCCTGGAGCTTAACGCAGGTGTAGGTCGAGCGGAAGCGTGGCTGCATCGCCACTACCTGACGCCCCTCCCCCGCCAGGAAGAGGTGGCTGGCCCTTGCCAGACGGAGGGGGAGGACACGGAACAGAGGTTTCGTGTGCCTCCCCCTCCGTCACCTTCGGTGCCACCTCCCCCTAGCGGGGGAGGATTGACCGGATACCCCAGCTTTCGCAGGCGCGACGAATGAGGCGGATGACGCCTCCCCTCACCTGCGGTACAGAACCCGCTCCTCCAGCTTGAGGCTGATCATGTCCGAAGACTTCTACCGCATCAAACGCTTGCCCCCCTACGTCATCGCCGAAGTGAACGCGATGCGGGCGGCGGCGCGCGCGGGCGGGGAGGACATCATCGATCTCGGCATGGGCAATCCCGACCTGCCGCCGCCCGAGCACGTCATCGAAAAGCTCGTCGAAGTCGCGCGCAAACCCAGCGCCCACGGCTATTCGCAGTCGAAGGGCATTCCCGGTCTGCGCAAGGCGCAAGCGAACTACTACGGCCGCCGGTTCGGCGTCGACGTCGATCCCGAGACCGAGGTCGTCGTCACGATGGGCTCGAAGGAAGGCCTTGCCAGCCTCGCCACCGCGATCACCGCGCCGGGCGATGTCGTGCTCGCGCCCAACCCGTCCTATCCGATCCACACGTTCGGCTTCATCATCGCCGGTGCGACGATCCGCGCGGTGCCGACCACCCCCGGCGAGGCGTATTTCGAGAGCCTCGAGCGCGCGATGGCGTTCACCGTCCCCGCGCCGTCGGTGCTGGTGATGGGCTATCCGTCGAACCCGACCGCCGAAGTCGTCGACCTCGCCTTCTACGAACGCGTCGTCGCGTTCGCGAAGAAGCACAAGCTGTGGGTGATCTCCGACCTCGCCTATTCGGAGCTGTATTTCGATGGCAAGCCGACCCCGTCGATCCTCCAGGTGCCGGGCGCGAAGGACGTCGCGATCGAGTTCACCTCGCTCAGCAAGACCTATTCGATGGCTGGCTGGCGGATGGGCTTCGGGGTCGGCAACAAGACGCTGATCGCGGCGATGACGCGGGTGAAGTCTTACCTCGATTACGGCGCGTTCACGCCGATCCAGGCCGCCGCCTGCGCCGCGCTCAACGGCCCGCAGGACATCGTCGAGCGCAACCGGCAACTGTACCACAAGCGCCGCGACGTCTTGGTCGAGAGCTTCGGCCGCGCCGGCTGGGATATCCCGTCCCCTCGCGCGAGCATGTTCGCCTGGGCGCCTTTGCCGCCCGCCCTCGCGCATTTAGGTAGCCTTGAGTTCACCAAACAATTGCTGACTCACGCGCACGTCGCGGTCGCCCCAGGGGTGGGCTACGGCGAAAACGGCGAGGGCTATGTGAGGATCGCGATGGTCGAGAACGAACAGCGGCTCCGCCAGGCGGCGCGCAACGTGAAGAAATACCTCCAGTCGATGGGCGTCAACACGCCCGCGCGCGGCGCCGGCTGACCTTCACCAGCGTGGATATCAATCCGTTATATTCGGTGGCCGGCGTGCTCGTCGGCCTTATCGTCGGGCTGACGGGTGTCGGCGGCGGGTCGCTGATGACGCCGCTACTGGTGCTCGTCTTCGGCTTCCACCCCGCCACCGCGGTCGGTACCGACCTGCTCTACGCCTCGGCGACCAAGACGGTCGGGACGACGGTGCATGGCTGGCGCGGCACGGTCGACTGGCGCGTGGTGCGGCGGCTCGCGACCGGCAGCGTCCCCGCGGCGATCGCGACGTTGCTGGTGCTCAACCATCTCGGCGAGAAGTCGTCCGATACCGGCCACGCGATCACCGTAGTGCTCGGCATCACGCTGATCCTGTCGGCGGTCGCGACCTTCTTCCGCGGCAAGATCGTGACGTGGCTGACCCCTCGCGTGGGTACCGTCGGCGGCGAGCGCCAGGCGATGCTGACGATCCTGCTCGGCGCGGTGCTCGGCGTACTCGTCTCGCTGACCTCGGTCGGCGCCGGCGCGCTGGGCATGACCGCCCTCCTGATCCTGTACCCGACGCTGCCGATCAACCGGCTGGTCGGCTCGGACATCGCGCATGCGGTGCCGCTGACGCTGCTCGGCGGGATCGGCCACTGGATTCTGGGCTCGGTCGACGTCGACCTGCTCGTGTCGCTGCTGATCGGCTCGATCCCCGGCATCATCGTCGGCAGC
Organism: Sphingomonas sp.; assembly: GCA_021154945.1. Classification (GTDB taxonomy): domain Bacteria; phylum Pseudomonadota; class Alphaproteobacteria; order Sphingomonadales; family Sphingomonadaceae; genus Sphingomonas. Next base: position 490 of record JAJNQF010000167.1, on the reverse strand, counting down.
CTGATCGCGACGCGCGTCTCGGACCGCGTGCTGGTCCCGGTGCTCGCGACCGTGCTCGCGATCGTCGGCGTCCGCCTGGTCTTCTGACATGCGGCCCGGCTTCGCCTTCTCGACCAAGTTCCGCGTGCGCTATGCCGAGATCGACGGCCAGCGCATCGTCTTCAACTCGCGCTATCTCGAATATGCCGACGTCGCGGTCACCGAGTTCTGGGAATGGACCGGGATTGCCGAGGCGCTGCCGGAGGTCTGGCCGACCACCGAGTTCAACGTCCGCCGGACCGAGATCGACTACCTCAAGCCGTTCCGCCTCGGCGATACGGTGGAGGCGTTCGTGCGGATCGAGAAGCTCGGCACGACGAGCCTGACGAAGCGCTTCGAACTGGCGCATGCGGAGACGGGTGAGTTGCACACGGTGATCAGTATGGTCAGCGTCCACGTCGATCTGGAAACAGGCCGCCCCGTGCCCCTGCCCGACACGATCCGAACGCTG
>JAJNQF010000123.1 GCA_021154945.1 Sphingomonas sp. | reverse complement strand
TCCTGGCGCCGGTGGTAAAGGGCCGTGGGCGCTATGTCGCATTGGTGCCGACCGCGCAGGCCGACCGCACGCGCACCGTATTTGCCGAGAAGGCCGCGACGTACGGCGCGGTGCAGGTCGCGACGATCGACTTTAAGACCGGAGCATCGTCGGTTCCGGCCGGGAGCGCCGACGTGCTGCTGACGTTTCGCAACGTCCACAATCTGCTGATGCAGGATGATCCGGCCGTGGCGGGTCGCGTGTTCAAGGCGTTCTATGCAGCCCTCAAGCCCGGTGGCGTGCTGGGCGTGGTCGATCACCGCCTGCCGGAGGACATGGATACGGCGCGTGAAAAGACGAGCGGCTACATCAAGCGATCGACGGTGGTTCGACTGGCGCAGGCGGCGGGCTTCAAACTGGCCGGGGAGTCCCGAATCAACGCCAACCCCAAGGATACCCACGATCATCCGGAAGGCGTCTGGACGCTGCCGCCGAGCTATCGACTGAAGGACGTCGATCGCGCGAAATATGCCGCCATCGGCGAGAGCGATCGTTTCACGATCAAGTTCGTGAAGGGGCGCTGATCGAGCATCGCAGGCTACGGCCGTGGGACGCTTGCCTCGGACCTGGGATCGCGACGGGCTCGGCATCGTTACCTAACAGGTCGCGAGCGTTCCGTCCGCGATCCTGTTCGAAGGGCCGATGCCGATGAAAGCTGCCGATGTGTTCACGACGCTCGACGTCGAGTTGAAGCCCGATCCGTCACGCACCGTGATCCGGCCGTTCAGCTTCGGGTATCCGGCAGCGTTCGAGGCCGATCATCCGCCGCGCAGCCAAGTCGTCGTCGACCGTATCCGGGCGCTCGACGATACGATGCGCAAACGGATGCGCGATCTGTTGCTAACGCCGATGCGCGAGCGCCATCGCAACGTCGAGCAGGTGCTGCTTCGCCGGTTCGAAGATGTGCGAGACGACATAGGTGAGGGCGAATTCGACCAAGACGAACGCCTCTTGATCGGCGCCTATTTCAGCCAGGAATACGCGTTCGAGTCCGCCGCGCTATTCAACCCCAGTATCGTTGCGTTGACGGATGAAGAGCCGTCGGAACCGGGCGCGGTGCGTTTCGTCATGTCGCTCCGCGGGATCGGCGAGGGGCATATCTCGTCGATCACGTTTCGGACCGGCGAATGGGGACCGGGCGACCGACTGGTGATCGACCCGTCGAGCCCGCACGGCGTCCCGCCCCGGATCGAGCGGCATGACGACGCGTGGGTCCGCTTGGTATGCGAAGACAGCCAGGATGCGTCGGAAACCGTCATCTTCCCGGTCCTGCCCAGTCAGCGTCAGGGCATCGAGGATCTGCGGCTCGTCAACTTCACCGATCACGACGGGGTACGCAGCGTCATCGGCACGTACACCGCGTTCGACGGCAAGGATGCGCGCCAGGAAATCCTGCGCGGCATCGATCTGCGGCGGGTCGAGATGCGGCCGCTTGCCGGCGCCATGACCGGGTACAAGGGGATGGCGCTGTTCCCGCGCCGGATCAACAACCAGTTCGTGATGCTGGGTCGCCAGGACAGCGAGAATATCTGGCTGCTGCGATCGGACGATCTTTACACGTGGGAAACCGGAACGCCGATCATGGCGCCGAAATACCCTTGGGAGTTCGTGCAGTTGGGCAATTGCGGGTCGCCGATCGAGATCGACGAGGGTTGGCTCGTCTTCACGCACGGCGTCGGCATGGTCCGGGGATACTGCATCGGCGCCTGCCTGCTCGACAAGGACGACCCGTCGAAGGTGCTCGCCCGCACGCCGTCGCCCCTGCTGTTTCCAAGCGCGGAGCAGCGCGGGGGCTATGTGCCGAACGTGACCTATAGCTGTGGTGCGCTGATACGGGATCGCCGCATCCTGCTGCCATACGCGATCGGCGACGAGTATTCGGCGTTTGCCGTCGGAGACGTCGATGACCTATTGTCCGTGATGCAGCCAGCCTGATCCATATTGGCTCGCAGGGCGCGGCGCGGTTGCGAGCATATGGTTTACGTCCATTGCGCCGATGAACTTAGCCCAATCCGATGTTCGGAAGCGACCGCCGACACGGAAGGCGGCAAGGCGGTCGTCGGCCACCACGATCAACGTGCCAGATTTCGCCAAATACTTCATTGATCACAGGATGGAAGTCTTGATGGCCGTAATGTCGCCATTTGAAAGGCCCGCAGTTTCCTCGCGGAGAAACTCTTGGAGTTCGCCGATTTCCTGCGGTCCGAACTTCAAGTCGAGAGCGTCCATTCGGATGGACACCGAACTTTGCCGGTCCGCTGGCAGGCTCGCAACGATATCCATGCACGCTTCGAGCGTTCCTCGGCCCACAACATCCGACATCGCGTCGTCGCACACCTCGACCGCGTAGATCGTAGCCGGTTCGCTTAAAGGGTAGGTCGTCATATGTATTCCTTACCTGTGATCGCCGATACGAGAACGTACAACGCCGTATATCGGGCACATCGACACCAATCGTTCGTATGGACCGCGTCGCCGGGGCGCTGAGGGCGGAAGTCTGCCATAAAACGGATGCCAGCCAGCGATGAGCAGGCTATTGGAACGCGATGGCGAGAAAGAAGCGCTACCTGACTGCGGTCATGGCCGATGGCTATGTAAAGACGATCGGTCCCACTGCCGCGCCATTCACGCATTTCTGGCGCATCGTCGCCGTTCTTCAGAACGGGAAGACGGATGTTTTCTGGGGACATTGCGCTTCGCACAAAGAGGCGGCCGGTAAGCGGACCGCAGCAGGCGAGGCGGCGAGGCAACGCGGCTGGGCCACGTACGACTTCGAAGTGGTAGAGCTGGTCGAAGGCTTGAATAATTAATATTTGCGCTGACCGCGTTTCCTTAGAATAGATGCTCCAATCCGTAAAGGGTGCCGCTGCAAAGGTTTAACGAATTGTGGAAGTCGGAAGCGGATATGGCGTGTACGCGCGTTCGCGACCTCGGCGGCGACGCCGCGCGGGCCGAGGACGACGTCCCGGTTCGGGATGTCAGCATGGACCGGCACCTCGTACCTTGCGAGGTCGTTGACGCGGTCTTGGTCGGAAGAGGGGCGGCAGCTGGCGTGGCCGCGACGGGGGAGGTCGCGGCGCTG
>JAJNQF010000106.1 GCA_021154945.1 Sphingomonas sp. | reverse complement strand
TTGCCGTCGCCGGTGCGGAACACCGCGATGTCGTCGCCGCCGGTGACCTGCACCGTGCGGCTGCCGCGGACCGGGATCTCGTCGACCCAGCCGATATCGAGCCATTCGCCGATCATGCCATTTCCCTCGTTCCGTCGATGGGCGTGAAGCGCGCCATCGGTGCATGCTGTTCGCGGTGCTCGCCCGCCGCGCGTGCCGCCCACGGATCGTCCTGCGTGAACTGCTGCGAGAACAGGAACCGCGCCGCCAGCGCATCGCGACCCTCGGGATCCTCGGCGATCCGTTCGCGGATATACTCGACGCCGATCCGCTCGATCCACGGCGCGGTTCGCTCCAGATAGCGCGCTTCCTCGCGGTACAATTGGATGAACGCGGCGCAATAGTGCATCGCTTCTTCCTCGGTCGCGACCTTGCACAGGAAGTCGGTCGCGCGGACCTTCATCCCGCCATTGCCGCCGACCGACAGCTCGTAGCCGCTGTCGACGCAGACCACGCCGAAATCCTTGATCGTCGCCTCGGCGCAATTCCGCGGGCAGCCGCTGACCGCGATCTTGAACTTGTGCGGCATCCACGAGCCCCAGGTCATCCGCTCGACCTTGACGCCGAGCCCCGTCGAATCCTGCGTCCCGAACCGGCACCAGTCCGACCCGACGCACGTCTTCACGGTCCGCAGCGACTTGCCATACGCATGCCCGCTGACCATCCCGGCGGCGTTGAGATCGGCCCAGACCGCGGGCAGATCCTCCTTCTTGATCCCGAAGATGTCGAGCCGCTGGCCGCCCGTCACCTTGACCATCGGCGCATCGTATTTCTCGACGACATCGGCGATCGCGCGCAGCTCACGCGGGTTGGTGAGCCCGCCCCACATCCGCGGCACGACCGAATAGGTGCCGTCCTTCTGGATGTTGGCGTGCAGCCGTTCGTTGACGAACCGGCTTTGCTGGTCGTCCTTGTAATCGCCCGGCAGCGCGCAGAGCAGGTAGTAATTGAGCGCAGGCCGGCACGACGAACACCCGTCGGGGGTCGACCAGCTCATCTTCTGCATGACTTCGGGGATCGATCGCATGCCCTGCGCGACGATCTCGCGGCGGACGTCGTCGTGGCCGAAGCTGGTGCATTTGCACATCGTCTTGACGTCTCGTTCACCCGAATATTCGTCGCCGAGCGTGACCGCGAGCAGCGTCTCGACCAGCCCGGTGCACGACCCGCACGACGCCGACGCCTTGCAGGTCGCACGGACCGCGTCGAGCGTCGCGTTGCCGGCGCCGATGCATGCCACGACCTTGCCCTTGGTGACGCCGTTGCAGCCGCAGATCTCCGCATCGTCGGAGAGCGCCGCAACGGCCGCCTTAGGGTCCGCAGCGCCTCCTCCCGAGGCGAAGGATTGGCCGAAAATCAGCATGTCGCGGATGGGGGCGATGTCTTCCGCCCGCTTGAGCAGGTCGAAATACCAGCCGCCGTCGGTCGTGTCGCCGTACAGCACCGCGCCGACGATCCGGTCGTCCTTGACCACGACGCGCTTGTAGATGCCGCGCGACGCATCGCGCAGGACGATGTCCTCGCACGCCCCGCCACCCGAGAAATCGCCCGCCGAGAACACGTCGAGCCCGGCGACCTTCAACTTGGTCGAGGTCACGGATCCGCGATAGCCGCTGTGACTGTCGGTTAGCCCGTCGGCCAGCGCGCGGCACATGTCCCACAGCGGCGCGACGAGGCCGTAGACGTTGCCGTCATGCTCGACGCATTCGCCGACCGCGAGGATCGACGGGTCGCTGGTGACCATATGGTCGTCGACCTTGATCCCGCGGCCGATCTCCAGCCCGGCGTCGCGCGCGAGGGCGACGGAGGGGCGAATGCCAACCGCCATGACGACGAGGCTGGCGGGGATCAACGTACCGTCCTTGAGCAGCACGCCCTCGACATGGGTATCACCGACGATCTCGGCGGTGTTCGCCTCGGTGAGGATGACCTGACCGCGGGCTTCGAGCGCCGATTTCAGCAGCCAGCCTGCCGCCTCGTCGAGCTGGCGTTCCATCAGCGTCGGCATCAGGTGGATCACCGTCACCTTCATGCCGCGCAACGTGAGGCCATGCGCCGCCTCCAGCCCGAGCAGCCCGCCGCCGATCACCACCGCCGCGCCCCCTTTTCCGGCGGCCTCCAGCATGTGATCGACGTCGGCCATGTCGCGGAACGAGATGACGCCGGGCAGGTCCTTGCCGGGGACGGGAATGATGAACGGATCGGAGCCGGTCGCGATCAGCAGCCGGTCGTACGACACGGTCAGCCCCGACCGTGCCGTGATGGTCTTGGCCACGCGGTCGATCGCCTGCACCGGATCGCTCGTCACCAGCTCGATCGTGTTGGTCGCATACCAAGCGTGGTCGTTAATGACGATCTGCTCGAACGTCTTCTCGCCCGCCAGCACCGGCGACAACATGATGCGGTTGTAGTTCACGTGCGGCTCGGCGCCGAAGATCGTCACGCGGTAGCGGGTCGGGTCACGCGCGATCAGCTCCTCGACCGCGCGACAGCCGGCCATGCCGTTGCCGATCACGACGAGATGCTCGCGGGTATCAGGGGAGGGGGTTATGGTCTGGTATTCCATCAGATCGTCCAGTCGGGTTGGAGCCGGGGAAGGGAGGGTCACGCGGGAAGCGCGCCGTTCACGGAGCGGTCGCTGGTGCGGCGTGCGTCGAGCGCCGCGTCGAGCAGCGCGCGCTCGTCCGATTTGTGCTTGGCGGAGAAGCGGACGGCGAGCGCGCAGACCGCGGTGCCTGCGACGACGTAGCCGAGCACGATGAGGCATTGCTGCGGGGTGGCGGACGCCTTGTTGAGGAATCCCGCCGCGACCGCGCCGATATTGCCGCCCGCGCCGATCAGGCCGGCGACCCCGCCCAGCGCCTTGCGGTCGATGAACGGCACCAGCGCATAGGTCGCGCCGCACGCCATGTGCGTGAACAGCCCGAAAATCGTCATCGCCAGGATCGCGAGCGTGACGCTGCCGGCGTTGCCGAACAGCACCAGTCCGACGCCTTCGCCGAGCATCAGCGCGAACAGCAGCAACGCGCGGCCGTCGAGGCCTTTGCTGAGCGCGATCCGGTCGCTCGCGATCCCGCCGAGCGCACGGGCAAACAGCGCGAGGCCACCGAAGATCCCGGCCGCCAGCCCTGCGCCCGTCAGCGAAAGCCCGAACCGGTCGACGTAATAACTCGCGGCGATGTTATGGATGAAGATCTCGACGCCGAAGCACGCGCCGTAAGTCGCAGCCAGCATCCAGGTCCGGTAATTGGAGGCGGCGCGGCGGAAGATCGCCATGCCGGTCGCCTTGCCGCCATCGAGTTCGATCCCCGCCGCGCGGAGGTCGACGATGTCGCCCTGCGGCGTGTCCTGCGTGTAGCGCGCATAGACGAAAGCCATCGCGACCATCGCGACGCCCGGCACGAACATCGCCGCGCGCCAACCGAACGCGTGCTCGACGCCGAGACCGACCAGCGCCGCGACGACCAGCGGCATCAGGCTCTGCGCCGCGCCGCCGCCCGCATTACCCCAGCCGCCGACGGTCGCGTTGGCGGTGCCGACGACGTTCGGCGCGAACATCACGCTCGTATGATATTGCGTGATAACGAACGACGCGCCGATCGCGCCGATCGCGAGGCGGAAGAACAGGAACGTTTCGTAGGTCTGCGCGAACGCCAGCCCGAACACCGGGATCGCACCGAGCAGCAGCAGCCATGTATACGCACGTCGCGGCCCGAACCGGTCGCAGAGCGGCCCGACGACCAGCCGCACCAGAATCGTCACCGCGACCGCGGCGATGTTGATGTTGGCGATCTGATCCTTGCTGAGGCCGAACTCGGCCTTGATCAGCGGCATCAACGGCGCGGCGGCGAACCACGCGAAGAAGCACACGAAGAACGCCAGCCACGTGACGTGGAACGCGCGCATCTGCGGCGTGGCGGCGCTGAACAGATCGATCCGTGTGGCCTTCGGTGCGGTGGTATCGATTCCCGGTGATGCGAACAACAT
>JAJNQF010000057.1 GCA_021154945.1 Sphingomonas sp. | reverse complement strand
CGGGCGCGGACCGGCAGCACCAGGTAATGCACGCCGTTGCTCTCCGCTTTGGGAAACCGGCCGGCACGGATATTGACCTGAATGGAAGGAAGCAGCAGCGTCGGCGCGGGCAACGTGGCGTCGCGCGCCTGCCGCATGGCCACGAACGCATCCTCGGTGACGCCGCCGCGAAGGTGGACGTTGTTGTCGCGCTGCTCGCGCACCGTGGTTTCCCAGGCATAGTCGTCGCGGCCGGGCGCCTTGTAGTCGTGGCACATGAACAGCCGCGTTTCGTCGGGCAGCCGCAACAGACGCTGGATCGACCGATAGAGCCGATGCGCGTCGCCGCCCGGGAAATCGGCGCGCGCGGTGCCATAGTCGGGCATGAACAGCGTGTCGCCGACGAACACGGCATCGCCGATCTTGTAGGCCAGGTCCGCCGGCGTGTGGCCCGGCGTGTGCAGGACCTCGACGACGAGTTCGCCGATGCCAAACGTCTCGCCGTCGGCGAACAGGCGATCGAAGTCGCTGCCGTCGGTCCGCAGGTCCTGCGCGTTGAATACGGGCCGGAAGATCCGCTGCACATCCTTGATGTGCTCGCCGATGCCGATCCGCGCGCCGGTTTTCGACTTGATGTAGGGCGCCCCCGACAGATGATCGGCGTGCGCATGGGTTTCCAGCACCCACTCGATGGTCAGCTTCTCTTCGCTGGCCGCGGCCAGAATGGCTTCGACCGAACGGATGTCGACGGTGCCGTCGCGCTGATCGAAATCCAGCACCGGATCGATCACCGCCGCGCGGCGAGTCACCGGATCGGCGACCAGATAGCTGATGGTGTTGGTGGGCTGATCGAAGAACGCCCGGATCTGCGGGGCTGGGCGGGAAGTTGTCATGGCGTATCCCTATCCATTGGTTGGCTGAAGCGGCACCTGGTCGTCGCGAAGCGCGATGTAGATCGCGGGGATCACCAGCACGGTAAGAAGGGTCGACGAGGCGAGCCCGAACAGCAGGGAGATCGCGAGACCCTGAAAGATCGGATCGGGCAAAATCGTGGCAGCGCCGATCATCGCGGCAAGCGCCGTCAGAATGATGGGCTTGAAGCGGACCGCGCCGGCTTCCAGCAGCCGTTCGCGCAGGCTGTCGCCGCCGGCGCCGTGTCGGATGAAGTCCACCAGCAGGATCGAATTGCGCACGATGATACCCGCGAGCGCGATGAAGCCGATCATGGAGGTCGCGGTAAACGGCGCCGCGAACAACCAGTGCCCGATCAGGATGCCGATCAGGGTCAGCGGGATCGGCGTCAGGATGACCAGCGGCAGCTTGAAACTGCCGAACTGCGCGACGACCAGAATGTAGATGCCGACGATCGCGATCGCGAATGCCGCGCCCATGTCACGGAAGGTGACATAGGTGATCTCCCACTCGCCGTCCCATAACAACGTCGGCTTCGTCTCGTCCGTGGGCTGGCCATGGAGGCTGACGACCGGCTTCGGCAGGTTGCCCCACGGGTGCGCGTCGATGCGGCGGGCGACCTCCAGCATGCCGTAGATCGGCGCCTCATAGCTGCCGGCAAGCTCGGCCATCACCATGTCGGCAAAGCGGCCGTCACGGCGAAAGATCACGGGGGAGCCGGCTTCGGTCGACGCCCGCACCACTTCGCCGAGTTCGACCACGGTCTTGGCGCCCGGCAGGGCGTTGGCCGGAACCGGCGTCGATGCCAGCGCCTGGGTCCAGGAAAGGTCGCTCTTCGGCAGCCGGACCGTGATGGCAATCGGATTACGCTCCTCGCCCCGGTGCGAATAGCCGACGGTCAATCCGCCGAACAGCATCTCTATCGTGTCGTAGACGTCCTTCTGCTCGACCCCGAAGAATTCCAGGCGATCCTGGTCGATCGAGAGCCGCAGCCGCGGTCGCGGCTGTCCGACCGAATCGTCGACATCGACGATGAACGGAACGGACGCGAATATCTTCTTCGTTTCATTCATGACGGCGCGGCGGGTGGCCGAATCCGGGCCGTAGATTTCGGCAAGCAGCGTGGCCATGACCGGCGGCCCCGGCGGCACCTCCACCACCTTGATGGAAGTGCCCTCCGGCGTCGCCAGGGCTTTCAGCTTCTCGCGCAGTTCAAGCGCGATGACATGGCTGGCGCGGGAGCGGTCGCCGCGGGCGGTGAGGTTGACCTGCAGTTCGCCAAGTTCCGGCGATGCGCGTAAATAATAATGCCGCACCAGGCCGTTGAAATTGAACGGCGCGGCGGTGCCGGCGTAGACCTGTACCGAGGTCACCTCCGGCAATTGCCGGGCGATCTCGCTGGCCGCCAGCAGCACCCGCTCGGTGTCCTCGAGGCTGGCGCCTTCCGGCAAGTCGGCGACGACCGCGATCTCCGACTTGTTGTCGAACGGCAGCAGCTTCACGGTCACGCTGCGGGTATAGAACAGTCCCATCACCAGCAACGTCGCGACGCCGACGGAAATCAGGAACGTCCAGGACGAGCGGCGGGTGCGGATGACCGGCGCGGCGACCTTGCGATAGACGCGGCCGAGCCAGCCTTCGCCATGCGCCGCCTCGTGCTGCAGCCCATTGCCCTCGCGATGCAGCTTCAGCATCAGCCATGGCGCGATCACCATCGCGACGAAAAACGAGAACAGCATGGCCGCGGACGCGTTCGCCGGGATCGGCGCCATGTATGGCCCCATCAGGCCGGATACGAACAGCATCGGCAGCAGCGCCGCGACCACGGTCAACGTCGCCAAAATCGTCGGATTGCCGACCTCGGCCACGGCCTCGATCGCCGCCTGCAGCCGCGGCCGGCCATCCCGCATCGCCCAGTGCCGCGCGATGTTCTCCACCACCACGATCGCATCGTCGACCAGAATGCCGATCGAGAAAATCAACGCGAACAGGCTGACCCGGTTGATGGTGTAGCCCATGATGTTGGCCGCAAACAGCGTCAGCAGGATCGTGGTGGGAATCACCACGAGCGTCACCACGGCCTCGCGCCAGCCGATCGCGAACGCGATCAGGACCACGATGGAGACGGTGGCGAGGCCGAGATGGAACAACAGCTCGTTGGCCTTCTCGTTGGCGGTCTCGCCATAGTCGCGCGTCACGATCGCCGTGACATCCGCCGGGATCAACTGGCCTTCGAGCGCCGCGACCCGGGCGCGCAATTCATCCGACACGACGACCGCGTTGGCGCCGGCGCGTTTGGCAATCGCGACGCTGATGGCGGGCGCCGTCCTCCATGAGCCCTTGTCGTGCTCCGAGATGTTCCAGACCCGGTGTTCGACCGGCGACGGCCCCAGGACGACGTTGGCGACGTCGCGGACGTAGACCGGGCGATTGTCGCGGGTGGTCACCAGCAGCAGCCCGATGTCGGGCACGCCGGACAGCGTCTGCCCCGCAGCGACCGTCCGCGTCTGCCCCGCGTCGCGGACCCGGCCGGCCTGGAACGAGCGATTGGCGTCGCGGACCTTGGCGAGCAACTGCTGCAGCGTGACGCCATAGAGCGAAAGCTTTTCGGGATCGGGCTCGACCCGGATCTGCTGCGCGTCGCCGCCTGCGATGTAGGTCAATCCGACATTGTCGACCTTGTTGAGCTCGGAGCGCAGTTTCACCGCGAGTTCGTACAGATCCTTGTCCGTGTAGCGCTGGGCGGCGGCCGGCTTCGGCGACAGCGTCACCACCATGATAGCGACATCGTTGATGCCGCGGCCGACGATCAGCGGCTCCGGGATGCCGACCGGAATTCGATCGATGTTGGCGCGAATCTTTTCATGGACGCGCAGAATCGCCTCGTCGGCCTTGGTGCCGACGAGAAAGCGCGCCGTCACCATGACGCGGTCGTCCTGGGTCTGGCTGTAGGTATGCTCGACGCCGTCGATCGCCTTGACGATCGTCTCCAGCGGCTTGGTCACCAGCTCGACCGCATCCGGCCCCTTCAGGCCATCGGCGCGCACCGTGATGTCGACCATCGGCACACTGATCTGCGGCTCCTCTTCGCGCGGAATGGTCACCAGCGCGACCAGCCCCGCCGCAAGCGCTGCCAGCAGGAACAGCGGCGTCAGCGGCGAGCGGATCGTCGCCTTGGTCAGCCAACCGGAGAAACCGAGGTTCACGGCCGCACCAGCCGGTCGGAAGCGCGCAATCCGGACAGGATCTCGACGCCGTCGGGCATTTGCTGGATCGGCGCGGGCCGGCCGCGCTGCACCGGAACGTCGGTCTCGACGTTGGCGCCGTTGCGGATCCTGACATAGTCGATCCCGAACCGGGTCGTGATGAAACGCGCCGGGATGACGAACGCCGCCCGGCTGCCGGCCGCAATCCACACCCTGATGCGCTCATTGACGAAGTAGTCGCCAAGCCCTTCCACGGTGGCGTCGGCAACGACGCGGCCGTCCTCGATCTGCGGGTAAACCAGGCTGATCTTGCCGAAGCGTGGCGCGGCCGATCCCGGGTCGTCACCGTCGATGCGGACCGGATCGCCGGCCTTCATCAACCGGGCATGCCGCTCCGGCACCCGAAGCCGCATGACGAAATTCTGCTCCGCGATCTGGGCGACGACATCGCCCGGCAACACGACCGTGCCGGCGGTCAGCGGAACCTTCAGCACGCGGCCGGCGGCCGGCGCCAATACGTTGCCTTCGGTGAGCTGCTGCTGGATCACCGCGCGCTCCGCGGTGCGCGCCCGCATCGCGTTGGTGGCGACGTTGGAGGCGGTGCGCGCCTCATCGAGCCGTGTCTTCGGCGCGATTCCCTTCTGGAACAGGTCTTCGGCCCGCGTCAGATCGATCTGCGCCTGAGCGACCTGGGCTTCGAGGCCGGCGATCTGCGCGTCGAGCGACTTCATCTGCAGCGCGAGCTTGTCGTCACCGACGGTGGCGATGACCTGGCCGAGTTCGACATGGTCGCCCTCCTTGACCGCGATGGCGGCAACGGTGCCGCCGATCCGGCTGCGGCCCGGGACGACACGCCGGCTCTCGACCGTTGCAAATACCGCCTTCTGGTCCGGCACCGCGGACGGCGCGACGACCAGGA
>JAJNQF010000033.1 GCA_021154945.1 Sphingomonas sp. | reverse complement strand
TGCGCGCCCATTATGTCGCGCAGGGGCTCGACCAGATGCGCCACCGGATATCCCTGTCGGAACGCACACCGCCGGACAGCGTGGCCCTGACGATACCCGATTGCGGCGAAACCTGTGCCTTGTCGGCGTTCGCCGGCCATGTCCTGAAGCAGGTGTCGACTGTCACACAGGGTTAAGACGGCTGCCGTAGCGCGCTCGCTATGACACACCGCACGGCGAGATTATGGTCGCGGAGCATGGTTGCGCGGCTGATGGTGCCGGTTGCGATCATGCTCGGCCTGGTATGCGTGCTCGGCCTCATCGGGCTTGGCACGCGCAGCCGCGTCCAGACCGCGCGCGATGCCGCCAATTCGGGCCAGATCGTGCGGATCCACCTGATCGAACTCCGCTCGCTCAGCCGCTCGCTGCAACGCGACGCACTCAACCTGTTGCTCGAACGCGATCCGCGCGCACTGGGCGTGATCCACGGCAAATTCTCGACCCGGTCGCAGCAGATGCGGATGCAACTCGCCCAACTCGTCCGCGATCCGGGCGCCCGGCTGAGCCCGAACAGCCGCTATATCCGCAGCCAGGTCGTCGTTCTCGATCGACTGGCGATCGTCGCCGGCGAGGCGAGCCGGGGCAATCAGACCCATGCCTGGGCGGTCTTTCGCAGCGACGTGCGGCCCAACGAGCGGATCGCCTCGACGATCGCGGACACGCTGATCGCCGGGCAGGAGGCGGAAGTCGCGCACCTGTTCCGCCATGCGCACGACCTGGAGCGGCAGGAGGTGACGATCAGCGTCCTCGCCAGCATCCTCCTGTTCTCGCTGGCCGCCGCCGGTACCGTCGCGATCGTCCAGCGCACGATCGTCCGGCCGCTGCTCGACATCGAGCGAACGATGGCGGTGATCGCGGGGGGCAACGCGGATGGCCGCACTCCGCATGGCAACCGGCGCGACGAGATCGGCCGGATGTCGCGCGCGATCGAAGTGTTTCGCGCATCGGTCGTCGAACGCGCCCGGCTCGAAGCCGAAAACGCCCGGCAGCGGATGGCGGAGGTCGCGCGCGACCGCCAGATCGAGTCCGCGCGCCGCATCACCGAGGATGCCGAGGCCGAACGCAATCGGATCGTCCGGCAGGCCGCGACCGCGCTCGAGGACGAGATCGCCGACGTGCTCGCGGCCCTGCGCGGTTCGGCCACGCAGCTGTCGGCGACCTCGGGTCAGCTCGAAGATCATTCCACCGGTGCGACGCGCGAACTGGGCGACGTCGGCGTCGCGGTGCGGCGTGCGATCGACGGCGCGACCGACATCGCGGCGGCCACGACCCAGTTCATGAACGCGATCCGCCAGTCGAGCGACAGCACGCGGCGGACTGCCGATCTCAGCGCGCAGGCGGCCGACCGCGCCGCCGACCTCGCCACCGCGATGATCGGTGTCCAGGACGACGCGCGCGCGATCGGCGCGATCGTCGGGCTGATCGGCACGATCGCCGCGCGGACCAAGCTGCTTGCGCTGAACGCGGCGATCGAGGCGGCGCGGGTCGGCGAGGCGGGCAGGGGGTTCGCGGTCGTCGCGGGCGAAGTGAAGATGCTCGCCACGCAGACCGCGGAGGCGACCGGCGCGATCGCCGATCAGATCGCCGGCATGCAACGCGGCACCGAAGCCGCGTGCGCCGGACTGCTGCATATCCGGTCGATGGTCGAGGACATGGCGCGCGGCGCCGACGATCTCGCCTCCAGCATCGGCGAACAGGCGCAGAGCGGCGAGACGATCAATCGCAACGTCGCCGGTGCCGCGACCGATCTCGCCCTGATCGGTCGCCTCGTCAGCGACGTCTCGGTCGCGACCCGCGGCGCGGCGGGGATGGCGTCGCAGGTCCGCAACGATTCCCGGCGGGTCGAGGACGGCGCGTCTTCGATCGACGATGCGCTGTCACGTTTCTTCGGCCAGCTTCACACGGCATGAGCGGGGCGGAGTTGGAGGGTGATCGTAGTATCTCAGCGGGTCAGTTGCCTGTCTGTCCGGTCGCGCTTTACCGGTTTCCCGCCCAGCGGATCGCATTGACGAGAATGCGCCGATAGTTCGGATCGTCATAGGCCTCCGGCGCATGGCCCAGCGCGGAATAGACGACGCGGCCTTTCGTCGTGGGATTGATCCAGATGACGGGGTGGTCACCCATCGCCAGTTTCGCACCGGGACGATAGCTGCCCTCGTCGATCCGCGCGAGCACGGTCATCCCGCGCGCAGCCGGATTGGCGTCGAACGAATACCATTCATCCACCGGCGACCAGGGCAGCGTGACGCCAGCCACGATCGGATGGTTCGGTCGATCGACGATGACCCGCGCGGGTTGGAACTGATCGCCCCCGCCCGGATGGCCGATGAACTTGGTGCCGATCACCGTGTCGCTATACCAGGAGTCGGTGTGACTATCGTCGCCTGCGGCATGCAAGGCCACCACGCCGCCGCCCCGCGCCACGAAGCGGGCGAATGCAGCGCGTTGATCTCGCGTCAGGAAATCGCCGCTGGCACTGTTCAGCACGACGACGGAAAAATGCCGCAAATATTCGTCGTTGAAGACCGCCGCATTCTCGGTGGCGAAGCTCGCACGGCCCAGGCCCTTCGCGATATCGGCAAGCACGATGTTCGAGTGCGGAATATGCTCGATGTGTCGCCAGCCATTGGTCTTCGAAACGATCAGGACCGCGTCGTGCAACCCCTTGGGAAGCGCGGGGGCGACGGTGTCGTAGGTGGCCTTCGGCAGATGCGGATTGGGCGCCGCCTGCGCCATCGTTAACAGTGCGACCAGCGCTAACATCTTGTGCATCGTGCAATCTCCCGCCCGACCATTAGCCCAAATGGCGGGACGGCGCGAGCAAGCACCCGCGAAAGTGCCAGCCGGAGTGAAATCGCTGCGAGCGCGATAATCACCGGAGCGTGCATAGACGGACGTTCAACTGGTATCGATAACACGCTAGGCTATGGCTAATCGCTGGTCGAGCGATGGTTGCGAGGCGAATGTCTATGTGGTTTGATCGAGCAATGGTGGCCCTTCTGGTGCTGTCCGCCCCCGCGACCGCGCAGACGTCCAAGGACCGGGCCCGCGCCATTGCGGGCGCGCCGGCGACCACGCCGCAGCGCCTCACGCTGACGGACATACCGGTGCCGACCGGCAAGCCGACCGCGCTGTTCGACGGGCACAGCCTGAAGGGCTGGGCGCCCTGGCTGGGCTATGCCGACCCTTCGATCACGTACAAGTCCGACCCGAGCACGCCGCCGATCGGTACCAGCCGGGACACCAGCGGCGATTTCGCCGTGCGCTCCGTGGACGGTGCGCCCGCGATCTGGGTGAAGGGCAAGACCTGGGGCAGTCTGGTCAACCAGGCCGACCTGCGCGACTATCACCTGCGGTTGCAGTTCAAATGGGGCGCCAAGACCTGGGCGCCGCGCGTCACGCTGCCTCGCAACAACGGCCTGCTGTATCATACGCACGGTGCAGCCGGCGAAGTCTTCGGCACGTGGCGTCCGTCGGTCGAGTTCGAGATCATGACCGGATCGACCGGCATGGTCGTCGCGGTGGGCGGCAAGCTGCGTGGGCGCACCAGCGTGACGTTCGATCCGTCACTGGTCGAACCCCATCTTCGTTTCCGCGTCGGGGGACGCGAAATCGACATCGTCAACGGCACGCCGACCTGGAACGTCGAGGCCGCCACCGACGCCGAGCGCCCGATCGGCGAATGGAACACGCTCGACCTGTATGTCGTCGGCGATCGCGCGGTGCACGTCGTCAACGGCGTACCGGTTGCCGAAGTGCATGACCTGGCGACGATCGCGCCCGACGGCACGCGGCGCCCACTGACGCACGGCCATATTCAGCTTCAGTCGGAAGGCGCCGAGACGTGGTTCCGGGCGATCACGGTCGAGCCGAGCGCGGGATTCTCTCGGCGCGGGTTGCGTATAACTGGCGGAGCAAGTTCCTGGTGACGACGTCGGCGAACGGTACGGGCAATCTGCCGCAGTTCCAGAAGCCGTCGGGCCAGCTGGATGCGTCGATCACCGCCAACATAACGCCGCATCTCTCGCTGACGCTGAACGGCACGAACCTCACCAACACGGTGCGGTCGACCTTCTACGGCATCACCACCCGGCCGCGCGATTCGATCATGAGCGATCGCCAGATCAGCGGCGTGGCGCGCATCACCTTCTGATCCGGCAACGCTGGACGTCAGGGCTGGGCTCGGTCTTTGGATCGGGCTCAGCCTCTGACGGGCAGGGAATGATAGACACGGTTATGACAGGGCCGCTGGCTTCGATTCGCAAGCGTAAGCATGGCCGCTATATGCGCGCTTCGGAGGGGGAAACGATGAAGCAGGACCAGCCGACGACCCGGATCAGCCGCCGCCTGTTTCTTGCGAATGGTGCGGCGCTTGGCGCGGCGGTAGGACCGGCGCCGGTCGCGCGCGCCGCGGTAGCGCGGTCCGAGGAAGCAACTGCGGGGGCGCTGCCGATGCCCGCGACGCGCAACGCCCTGCCGCTGCGCGCGGCGGTCGAGGATCCGGGCCGGTTGTTGCTCGACGGCGGCTGGCGGTTTCATCTCGGCGACATACCGATGCCCGAGATCCGCGGGCATGGCTGGTCCTACAACAGCGCGAAGGCCGGACAGGCACAGGGTGCCGCGGCCCTATATTATGACGATTCGGACTGGCCCGAGGTCGCATTGCCGCACGATTGGGCCATGGCGATGCCCGTCGCCAAAAGCGCCAACGTCTCGCAGGGTTATCGCCGCCGCGGTTTCGGCTGGTATCGGCGCACGTTGCGGCTCGATCCGCAGGACCGCGGGCGCTATCTCGAAATCCAGTTCGGCGGGATCGCGACGAACGCGACGATCTGGTTCAACGGATCGGTCGTCGCGCACAACTGGAGCGGCTACAATTCGGTGTACGTCGATATCACCGATCTCGCGCGCTATGGCGACGACCTGAACACGATCGTCGTGCGCGTCGATGCGCAGACGATGGAAGGCTGGTGGTACGAGGGCGCGGGGCTGTACCGCCACGTCTGGCTGGTGAAGCGCGATGCCACCTACATCGCCACCGATGGTATCCACGCCGATCCGCGCCGCGGACCCGACGGCGCGTGGTCCGTCCCGGTGACCGCGACGCTCGGCAATATCGGCAAGGAAGCGGCCGCGGTCACTATCGAAGCGACGCTGATCGATCCCGACGGGCGCGTGATCGCGACGCAAACCGCTGGCGGGGCGGTGCCGTCGCTTGAGCCAGCCGAGGTTGCGCTTAGTCTCCCGGTCGCGACTCCCCGACTGTGGTCGGTCGAGACGCCGACGCTCTACACGCTGCGGACCAGGCTAATCCGCGCGGGAAAGACGGTCGACGAGCGGACGCTTCGGATCGGCTTCCGGACGCTTCGGTTCGATGGCGCGACCGGGTTTTATCTCAACGACCGCCCGCTGAAGATCAAGGGGACGTGCAACCACCAGGATCATGCGGGCGTCGGCGTCGCCGTACCCGATGCGCTGTGGGAATGGCGGCTCCGGCGTCTGAAGGATCTGGGCTGCAACGCGATCCGGTTTTCGCACAATGCGATCGCGACCGAGGTGCTCGACGCGTGCGATCGCCTCGGCTTCCTGGTGATGAGCGAGAACCGCAACTTCAACACCAGCCCCGATTATATCGCGCAACTGGAATGGCTGGTGCGGCGCGATCGCAACCGGCCCAGCGTCATCATGTGGTCGGTCTTCAACGAAGAGCCGATGCAGGGCACGCCCGCCGGCTATGAAATGGTCCGGCGCATGTCGCGGACCGTCAAGGCGCTCGACGACAGTCGCCCGGTGACCGCGGCGATGAACAGCGGGATGTTCGCCCCCGTCAACGTCAGCCAGGCGGTCGACCTGGTCGGCTTCAACTACCAGCGCGACCAGTATGACCGGTTCCATGCCGCCAATCCGACGCTGCCGATGATCAGTTCGGAGGACACGTCGAGCTTCATGACGCGCGGCGCGTGGACGACCGACCGGGCCGCGCACGTCATGGCATCCTATGACGAGGAGCCGGCCGACTGGGGCAGTACGCACCGCGCCGGCTGGAAATCGATCGCCGAGCGCCCCTTCGTTGGCGGGACGTTCGTGTGGACCGGGTTCGACTATCACGGCGAACCGACACCGTTCGAATGGCCGTCGGTCAGCAGCTATTTCGGGATCATGGACCTGTGCGGGTTCCCCAAGATGGCCTATTATCTCCACCGCGCGCAGTGGATCGACGACGTACCGCTGCTCGACCTGATGCCGCACTGGAACTGGCCGGGACGTGAGGGCCAGCCGGTCAAGGTGATGGCGCTGACCAATGTCGATACGGTGCGGCTGCTGCTGAACGACACGGTGATCGGCGAGCAGGCGGTCGATCGCTTCACCATGCCGCAGTGGCAGGTTCGCTATGCGCCGGGCCGGCTGGAGGCGATCGGCTATCGCGGCGGGCGCGAGGTCGTGCGCAGTGTGGTCGAGACGACCGGCGCGCCGGTCGCGCTTCGGATCACGCCCGATCGCAGCGTCATGGCCGCCGACGGCGAGGACGTGCAGCCGTTCACGATCGATGCGGTCGATGCGCGCGGACGCCATGTGCCGACCGCCAATCTTCCCGTCGCATTCGCCGTGACCGGGGGGACGATCATGGGCCTCGGCAACGGCGATCCGATCAGCCACGAAGCCGAACAGGGCGACAGGCGTGCGCTGTTCAACGGCCTGGCACAGGTCATCGTTCGTGCCGAGCAAGGCGCGCGCGCGTTGTCGCTCGAGGCGACGTCGGCTAACCTGCGAAGTGCGACGACGACGGTCCGCCTGCTCGCAACCGCACCCCGGCCGCGTGTGCCGACCACCGCGGCGACGCTCCTGGTGCAGGACTGGCGACAATCCCCCGCGTCCGCGACCCGGCCATCGCCCGACATCGTTCTGGCGGACAACGACATGAACAGTTGGCTGTTCGTGCGCGCCGGCGAAATCCAGCCGGCGCAAGGTCAGGGACCCTGGAGCGTGCTGCGCGCCAAGGTCACTCCGCGCCGCCCCGTGCGCGAGCGCGGCGGGAAGCTGGTCTTGCAGGGGGTCGTCGGTCGTGGCGAGGTCTGGATCGACGGCAAGCGCGTCGGGACGAAGGCCGGGTTCGCGCCCGCGACGCTCATCGTGCCCATGCCCGCCGGCGAAGGCGACCGGATCGTCTCCGTGTTGCTGGAGAGCGACGGCGCGCAAGCGTCGGGGTTGGGTGGCATCGTATTCGTAGAGGAATGACGTGTTCCCCGCGCGTGCACCACACCGCTAGCCGGTGCGGAACGCAAGTATTTCGGTACCGATCGGCAGGGTATTTCCGGTCGGTCCCGCATCGTCAGAAAAGGATTCAGGGATGGTTCGTATGAAGAAGATGGTCGCGGGCTTGGCTCTGTCCGCTTCGTTGATCGCCGGAGTCGCTTCGGCACAGACGCCGACCGAGGTTCCGCGGATCGTCACCAAGGGCGGCCGTCATGCGCTGATGGTCGATGGTGCGCCGTTCCTGATGCTCGGCGCGCAGGTCAACAACAGCAGCAACTATGCGTCCGCGCTGCCGCAGATCTGGCCGATGCTCGACCGGATGCATGCGAACACCGTCGAGATCCCGATCGCATGGCAGCAGGTCGAGCCGGTCGAGGGCAAGTTCGACCTGTCGTTTTTGCAGACACTGCTCGATCAGGCGCGCGCGCATGACAAACGCGTCGTGCTGTTGTGGTTCGGGACGTGGAAGAACACGTCGCCCGGCTACACGCCCGACTGGTTCAAGGCTGACAACCGCCGTTTTCCGCGAATGAAGCTGAAGGACGGCACCGACCATTATGTCCATTCGCCGATGTTCCGTGCGACGCTGGAGGCGGACAAGCGCGCGTTCGTCGAGGTGATGAAGTACCTCAAGGCGCATGATCCGCAGAACACGGTGATCATGGTGCAGCCGGAGAACGAGGTCGGCAGCTATCGCTCACCGCGCGATTACGGGGCTCAGGCCAATGCGGTGTTTGCCAAGCCCGTGCCCGCCGAACTGGCGAAGGCGCTGAAGAAGCCGGGCGGAAGCTGGACGCAGATGTTCGGCGCGCAGGCCGACCGCGCGTTCAACACCTGGCATACCGCGCGCTTCGTCGACGAGATCGCGGCGGCGGGGAAGGCGATCAAGCCGTTGCCGATGTACGTCAACGCCTCGCTCGCCGGACCGTCGAACGTGCCTGACCCGACCGGCGTGGCGAGCGGCGGCCCGCAGCAGGACGTGCTGGATATCTGGAAGGCGGCGGCGCCTGCGCTCGATTTCCAGGCGCCTGACATCTACGACCGCGATGCGGCGCATGTCGCGCTGTACCTCGACGCCTATGCCCGGCCGGACAACGCGCTGATGGTGCCCGAGATCGGCAATGCGAAGGAGTTCGCGCGGTTCTTCTACGCAGCGCTAGGCCGCGGCGCGATCGGCTATGCGCCGTTCGGCATGGATGAGACCGGGTATTTCAATTATCCGCTGGGGGCGAAGGCGCTCGACGACGAGACCGTCGATGCGATCGGGCTGAAATACGCGGCGCTGTCGACGATGGCGCGCGACTGGGCGAAGATCGCGTTCGAACATCCCACCTGGGGTGTTGCCAAGCCCGACGAAAGCGCGGGGCAGGCCGCAGTCCAGTCGGTCACGATGGGCGATTGGACGATCGGCACCAGCTATGGCGAATGGCAGTTCGGGCAGAAGGACTGGACGTGGATCAAGTCCGAGCCTCCGGTCTGGGCGAAGGAACCGGTCGGCGGTGTCACGATCGCGCACCTGTCGCCGAATGAGTTCCTGGTGGTCGGCGATCACGTTCGGCTGAACTTCGGGACGGCCAAAAATGGCCCGAAGAACGGCGCGGTGTTCCGCGTCGAGGAGGGCCGCGTGGTCGACGGGCGCTGGGTGATGAGCCGCGTGTGGAACGGCGACCAGACCGACTACGGCATCAACCTGCTCACCCCGGTCATCCTGAAGGTGACCATGGGCAGCTACAAATAACGAGCGCGAAACTCGACGATCAAAGGGACGACGATGATGAAGGTTTTGGGTTTCGCGCTGCTGCTGGCCGGCAGCGCCCTCACTCCGGCAATCGCGCAAGCGCAGGTTGCCAAGGGTAGCTTCGAGAAGATCGCGAACGGGATCGGCGTGGCGCCGTCGAGCGGCCCGGCCGGCTGGGTCGAGGTGACGGTGCATGGTGACGGGATCATCCATGTCGTCGCCAGCCCGACGCGTACGACGACGGCGCCGAGCCTAATGGTCCCGACACCGCCGATCGCCGGCCAGTACACGGTCACGCAGCAGGGCAAGCGCGTTCTCGTCGCGACCGCGCGCGATACCGCCGAGGTCGATCTGAAGACCGGCCGCGTCCGCTTCCTCGATGCCGCCGGAAAGGTCGTGCTGGATCAGGCCGCCGCGCCCGCCTTCTCGCCGACCAACGCGGACGGCAAGCCGTTCGTCGTCGCGTCGCAGCAGTTCAACCGCGGCACGGACGAGGGTCTGTACGGTCTCGGCCAGCACCAGAACGCGCAGATGGATTATAACGGCGAGGACGTCGAACTCGCGCAGCACAACATGGACATCGCGGTCCCGTTCGTCGTCTCGACGAAGAATTACGGCCTGTTGTGGGACAATGACGGCATCACCCGCTTCGGCAATCCGCGCCCTTATTCGTTGGTCGGCACGGACGGCCTTAAGGTGACGAGCGGCGGCAAGCCGGGTTTCACCGCGCAATATTATCTCGGCGATCGGCTGGCGGTGACGCAGCAGGAAGCGTCGATCAACTACCAGTATATCAAGGATCAGGCGAAGTGGCCCGCCGCCGCCAAGGCGCAGACGGTCGCCGCGACCGGTGGCCAGAACACCGCGGGCAATGCGGTCGAGACGCAGAAGGTCGTGTGGACCGGCGACGTGACGCCCGACGTCAGCGGCGTGCACAAGTTCCAGCTCTACGGCTCGAGCTATTTCAAGGTGTTCGCGGACGGCAAGGAAGTGCTGAACCGCTGGCGTCAGAACTGGAACCCGTGGTACGCGAATTTCGACCTGCCGATGACCAAGGGCAAGCGCGTCGCGGTGCGGATCGAGTGGGAGCCAAACGCGGGGTATATCGCGCTGCTCCACAATAATCCCCTGGCGGCGCCCGATCGCCATTCGGTGTGGTTCACCAGCGATATCGCGAAATCGGTCAATTATTGGTACGTGCCCGGCAAGGATATGGACGAGGTCGTCGCCGGCTATCGTTCGCTCACCGGCAAGGCCGTGATGATGCCGAAATGGGCGTACGGCTTCTGGCAGTCGCGCCAGCGCTACAATACGCAGGACGAGGTCGTTGACGTCGTCAAGAAGTACCGCGACCTGAAGATCCCGCTCGATAACATCGTGCAGGACTGGTTCTATTGGCCGGAAAATGCGTGGGGCAGCCACCAGTTCGACGCCAAGCGCTTCCCCGAGCCGCAGAAGATGATCGACAAGATCCACGACATGAACGCGCGTTTCATGATCTCGGTCTGGCCGAAATTCTACCCGACTTCAGAGAACTACAAGGAGCTGGTGGCGAAGGGATACACTTATCGCGGCAACCTCGATTACGGGAACAAGGACTGGGTCGGGCCGGGCTATCTGAACACCGATTACGATCCCTATGCGCCCGAGGCGCGGACGATCTACTGGCGGCAGATCAAGGACAGCCTCGCGAAGATCGGCACGGATGCGTGGTGGCTCGATGCGAGCGAGCCCGACATTCACTCCAACCTGTCGATCCCCGAGCGGATCGCCACCATGGGCCCGACTGCCGCGGGACCGGCTGCGCAGTATTTCAACAGCTATCCGCTGGTGCATGTCGGCGCGGTCTATGACGGTTGGCGGCAGTATAAGCCGGACGTACGGCCCTTCATCCTGACGCGATCGGGGTTCGGCGGGTTGCAGCGCGAGGGTGCCGCGGTGTGGTCTGGCGACGTGGCGAGCCGCTGGTACGATCTGCGCGCGCAGATCTCGGCGGGCGTGAACATTTCAATGTCGGGCATTCCCAACTGGACGCACGACATCGGCGGGTTCGCGCTGGAGGATCGCTTTGCGAGCAAGACGCCGACCGCGGCGAACCTCGACGAGTGGCGCGAGCTGAACCTGCGCTGGTTCCAGTTCGGTGCGTTCAGCCCGCTGTTCCGCAGCCACGGCGAGAGCCCGTACCGCGAAATCTACGAGATTTCGCCCGAGGGGTCGCCGATGCGCAACTCGATGGTCTGGTACGACCAGCTTCGCTACCGCCTGATGCCATATATCTACACGGTCGCGGCGGACACGTGGTTCAAGGACGGCAGCATCATGCGCGGCCTCGTGATGGACTATCCGAACGACGTGCAGGCGCGGAAGGTGAACGACGAATATCTGTTCGGCGACAGCTTCCTCGTCGCGCCGGTGACCGAATATCGCGCGCGGTCTCGCTCGGTGTACCTGCCTGGCGCGACGGTTTGGTACGACTTCAACACCGGTCAGGCGTATCGCGGCGGACAGAGCGTGACGATCGCGGCACCGTATGAACGGATGCCGCTGTTCGTGAAGGCGGGGGCGATCGTGCCGATGGGGCCGGTCACGCAATATGTCGACCAGAAGCCCGACGCACCGCTGACGCTCGCGGTCTATCCGGGCGCGAATGGCAGCTTCGGGCTGTACGAGGATGACGGGACCAGCGAGCAGTATCGTGGCGGGGCGTATAGCCGGATCCCGGTGACGTACGACGACGCGACCGGAGTAGTGACGCTCGGGGCTCGTGAAGGGCAGGGGTATAAGGCCATGCCCGCGAGCCGGACGGTGCGGGTGAAGTGGATGACGGCTGGCCGTCCGCTCGATCTCGACGACGCGGGGGATGCGACCGTCACCTATCGAGGCGCAGCGGTGGAGCTAAAGCGGCCAAAATCTTGAGGTGGGAACACGCCAGCCGAGATGCCGCATGCAATCCTCAGCTGCCGTGAGGGCGGTGCGCGTCGTAACGCGCGCCGCCCTTTACGGGGCGCATCGACACCGTCGTCTAACGGACCGGGCTTGATGGACGTGCAAGCTTAGGCCTCGAACGCTTCGCTCGCTCGAGCAGCGTGACCGCGCTGGCTGGCCCGGGGTCCTCGCCAGCGCTCCGGCCGGTACCCTAAACCGCCGCAGCGGTCAGTCGCAGGTCACGGACCTCCGCCGACGTGATGGGCCGATCGCGACCCGCGCATTGGATGACCAGCCCTTCGACCTCGGCAGGATCGAGCGCGGTGAAGGCCTCTACCATCTGCACGAGCGATCCCGACGCGACCGGTTCATGCTCTTGCGCCGCGTCGTCATCCCCGTTCGCTTCCCGCATCAGCTTGGCGGGCATGTTCAACATCGTTTTCAACACACTTACTATCTCCGGGCCCCCGGTAGGCGACCGTCGTGGAACGTGGGCAATCCGGCGTCCAGAGCGGTTCGGGTGGGTTTGCGCTCGCTCCACAGCCTCGCGCGACGAACCGCATATCGCCGCTAGGTCGGGGGGCATTTCGCGCACAACGGGAGGACGCACAGTCTGCGACCGCAAACCGGCCTCGCCGGCCTGTCAGGTTGGCTTTTCGCTGAGGCGTCGCGCCACCTACTCTAGCTGGATGACCCCACCACATGCCGGCGCCTTGCACCGATCCTGGACGGATCGTAGCTTCACAGCGGCTTTGTGGCGATGCAAGAGATGGCATGCACACCGACGATGCAGACACGGTGCACTATCGCCTGCGCCGTCAGAGCCGAACCCCGGCGTGGCTGGCCTTGTCCTGGCGAGCGCTGGTCGCGCTGGCCCTGATCGGCATCGCGCTCGCGGTCCATTGGTTCGATCGCGAGGGCCTGCGGCAGAATTCGGGCGAGCCCGTGACGTTCGCCGACATCCTGTATTTCACGATGATTACCGTGACGACCGTCGGCTACGGCGACATCGTGCCCGTGACGCAGCAGGCGCGGATGTTCGACACCTTCGTCGTGACGCCGATCCGGCTCTTCGTATGGCTCATCTTTCTGGGAACCGCGTATGATTTTCTGCTCAAGGGCGTGTGGGAGAAATGGCGTATGTCGGTGATCCAGCAGCACCTCGAAGGCCATGTCGTGGTCGCCGGTTTCGGCACGAGCGGGTCCGAAGCCGTAAGCGAGCTGATCCGTCGCGGTGCCGATCCGGGCACGATCGTGGTCGTCGACGAGCGCGCCGCGGCGTTACGCACGGCGGAGAGTTGCGGCACGACGGTGATGGAGGGAAACGCCACGCGCAACGCAGCGCTCGAGGCGGCCCGTCTCTCCCAGGCCCGCGCGCTCATCGTCTCCGCCGGTCGCGACGATACCTCGATCCTCATCGTGCTGACGGCGCGGCGGATCGCACCCGATCTCCCGATCAGCGTGGTGATCCGGTCGGAGGACAATGAAGCGATCGCCCGCCAGGCAGGGGCGGACGTGGTCATCAACCCGGCCAGCTTTGCGGGTCTCCTGCTCGCCGGCTCCACGCACGGTGCCCATACCGCCGAATACATGGCCGATCTCGCCGCATCCGGCGGGCGTGTCGTCCTGCGCGAACGCGAAGTCGCCGCGGAGGAAGTGGGCAAGTCGCTTGCCGACATCACCACCGGGCTCGGTCATCGCATCTATCGTGGGCATCAGAACTTTTGCTTCTGGGAACCCGAGGCCGACCGTCTGGAAGCGGGCGACATCATCGTCGAGGTTGTCCCTCGGCGCTGAAGCCAACAGCGCGGCGATTTCACCAGCCCTTCCGTCCGCTGATCGGTGTCAATCGATGCGAACTACGACGGTCAGGCCGGATCGGCGGACGGCAATGCAGGCACCTACTCCAAGCGTCAGCCGTGCGTTATCAGCGGCATGACCGTTGACCGGAGCAAGATCCGGGGCGTCGGGCGCGCTGAAGCCGGCTTACCGCGTCGTCTCTAAGGAGAATGAAGGAATGGGCATGCGGAACATCGATTTCAGTTCCTGGCAGAGCGTCCTGGCAACGCTGTTCGGGCTGGCGCTGGTGACGCTGATGGGTGTCGGTATCCGGCTACTGACGATGATGACGATCCAGCAGCGTCGCGAGCGAATGAACCGGCAGATCAACGAACGCCTGCGCACGCTGATAGCGGCCTACAAGACGTTGGGGGGATCGTTCACCGGGAACCTCACCGTCGACCCCGCACATCTGCGCGATCTCCGGAAACGCGGCAGCGACCCGTTGCAGACCGCCGAAGCAAGCCTTGATCTGGAGGCTGCGGCCGGGTCGGAGCGTGGTCGGCGGATCCGGGACGCGGTGGAAGCAGCGCTCTCCGACATCATCCTGCTGGGTACGGACGAGCAGGTGCGGCTCGCCGCAAGCGCAGCCGACGAACTGGTCGCCGGACGTCCGGTGCCGACGCACGATCTTGTGATCTCGCTCCGGAACTTCGTGCGCGAGGCCTTGGATCTGCAGCCAATTCCCCAGGACCTCGTGCTTCCGGCGCAGGGACCGACGCGACCTTCCGGTGCAGGCGCGCGCGGCAAGGGGGAGCGTGACAAACAATCGGGTGGCGGCGGTAGTCGGAGCGGCGGCGGCAGCGGCGGCGGTATGGCAGCCGGCGGAAGTTCGAACGAGGGCAATGTCGGCGATACCGTCGACGCCCGGTCGCCCGGCGATCAAACCCCAGGGTCGCGTTAGGCGGCAGCGTGCCGACGGCCCCGTTGAAGGATCAGAACGGGAAAAAGATGCGGGTGGTAGTGATTGTGACAACCGCGGTGATGAGGTTGAGCGGAAGACCCACACGCAGGAAATCGGTGTAGCGATAGCGTCCGAGTTGATAGACGATGACGTTGGTCTGGTAGCCGAACGGGGTCGCGAACGAGGCGCTGCCCGCGATCATCACGACGACGAGGAAGGGGCGGGGGCTCACCCCGAGGCTCTCCGCCAGCGCGACCGCGACCGGCGTTACCAGCACGGCGACGGTCGCGTTCGACAGCAACTCGGTCAGCACCATGGTCAGGCCGTAGAGCACGATGAGCGCCGTCAGGGGACTGACTCCCTCGAGCGTGGCGATCAGCGTCGTGGTGGCGGCACTCGCCAGCCCGCTTTGTGCCATCGCGATCCCCAGCACGACCATCCCGGCGATCAGGATCAGGATCTGGGGACGGAGGCCGCCATAGGCCTGGTCGGCGGAGATGACGCGCAGGAGGATCAGCAATACGGCTCCCGCAAACGCGGTCGCGGCGATCGGTGCGACATTGAATGCGGCAAGGATGATCGCGCCGACGAAGGTCGCCAATGCGATGGCGGCCTTGACGGGCTGCAACGGACGCCGCTCCGCAAACAGCTCGGCGTTTCCCACCTGTCCGCCAGCGACCGCGATCGCCGCATCGGGACGCCCGTCGGCTGGATCGAGCATGCGCGTCCCCATCAATCTGCCGCTGAACAGCAAGAGATAAAGCCCGCCGACCAGCGCGACGGGCAGGCCCACGGGTGTGATCTCGAAGATGCCGAAGCGGCTTTGCCCGGCAATGCGCGCCATGTCGTCGACGAGCAGATTGGTCGACGTCCCCAGCAACGTGCAACAGCCGCCGAGGATGGTGATGTAGGACAACGGCATCAGATAGCGTTTGGCCGACAGTTGCAGGCTGGCGGCGACGTCCTTCACCACCGGGGCGGTCAGCACGACGATCGGGGTGCTGTTCAGCACGCTGGACAACAGCCCGGCGATCCCCAGCAGCAGCCAGACCCCGGTCGACCCGAGCCTGCGACACATCGCAACGGCGGCCTCGATTGCGCGATCAAGCAATCCGGAAAGTTCAAGCGCGTAGGAAATGACAAAGAGCGAGGCGAGCGCGATGATTGCGGGGCTCGCAAAAGCACCCTGAACATCGACCGGACGCACCACCCCGGTCATCAGCAATACGGCCGCGCCTGCAAGCGCGACGACGTCTGCACGAACCTTGTCCCAGATCAGCGCGGCCACCACGCAGCCCAACACAAGCAATGTAATGATCTGGTCAAAAGTCATAAACGCCTCAGCGGCAACCAGAAATCGGCGCTTCTCATGTGGACCTTCATGCCACGCGGTATGGAGGATCGCGAGAAATTTGCTACAGTTCCTCGATGCACGAGCCATCCCCCCGCACCAGTCGCCTTGTTGTCGCCGGCTCGGCCGCCGCGATTGTTCTCTTGGGCGGGGGAGGTTTCGTGCTCGGGCGCAGCACCGCTCCGGCGCCCCCGCCGGCAATCATCAGTCCGATGCCCGCGCCTGTCGCAGCTCCTGTGGTTTCCGAAACGCCCGTCGCCCGCGTCCTGTCGCGTACCGATATCATCGCGATGGCGAATGCCGCTGCGGACGCGACGTCTTCTGGAGCGAAGATGCCCGAGAGTGCGAGCGCGGCCGAAGGATCGCGCTTTGAGATCGAGCTGCTGTTCGGTTGCGATGGTCCAGCGGCTGAAGACAGCCGGGATCCGTTTCAGTGGCGCTACGACTCCAAATCTTCCTCGCTAAGGGTGTCGGTCGCGCCAGCTGCGTTCGATCCGCAGGAGTGGCTCGGCGAGCCGACGTCAGTTGCCGGTAGCATCGCGCGTCCGGCCGCAAGGGAAGAGGCTATCGAAGGCTTCTGGATTGCGCGGCCATGGTCGTCGCGAGAAACGTGCGAATCCGCGTCGGCTCCAACTGCTCCACTCGGCATCGACGCTGTGACGATTCCCGGCCAGACGCTCGGACTGGCACAGATCTTCACCAACGAGGATTCGAGAAACGCGCGACGCGGCGGCAAGCCCTATGAGAGCGTGCGCCGCATGGACGAGGACGATCTCAAGATCGATAAGGGGCTGCGTGTCAGGCTTCGCGGGCGCATCGGCCGCTTTCCCGATGGAGAGGCAGTCCGGTGTCGTCAGCCGGGGGGCAAGGATCAGCGCCCGGTCTGTTTGGTCGCCGTGACCTTCGACGATGTCGCGATCGAGAACCCGTCGACACAGGAGACCATTGCTACCTGGGCATCGGCGAGCCGAACATGAGGTCAACATCCATGACCGCAAATCGCAGTGTCGCACGAGGCGCAACATTGAGGCTGCCATGAGCGAGGATGCCACCGCGTCGGAGCTCACAGGCGGACCGGAGACCCGCATTCTGGCCGCTGTCAGCGGGTCGGGGAGCGGAGAGAGCGTAGTCAGGCTCGCGGCCGATCTGGCCACTGCGATGGGCGCAAGCTGGCATGCGGTGTTTATCGAAACGCCGCGGTCGGCGCGTGATCCCGCCATCGCGCGGCGGGCCGCCGACGCACTGTCCCTTGCGGCCCGGTACGGCGCCACGGTCAGCAATGAACCCGACGATGAAGTGACCAGAGGCTTGACGACGCATCTCGAAGCGATGCCCGCAGACCATCTCGTGGTCGGAACTCCGACAACGATGGGCCGTCATCGCTGGTTTCGCCGATCGACGGTGTTGTCGGTACAAGAGCGGTTTCCTGGCCTGACGGTCCACATCGCGCCGAAGGCGGTTGGCGTCGCAGATGGTACGGTTGGGTCGGAAACAGATATCTCGACAGCGGCCAAGGTAGAGCCCCGACATCATCTTTTCGCTCTAGGCCTCGTTGCGATCACGCTCGGTCTTGCCGAGCTGGTGAGCCTGCTGCTGGGCGGACGACCGCTAAACCTGCTGTTTCTGTTCCCGGTGATCGCCGCGGCGGCACGCTTCGGGTTGGCACCTGCACTGACCGCGACTGTCGCATCGGTGCTCGGGTTCGATTTCTTTCTGCTCCAGCCACGCTTCCACCTCGAGCTGACGGCACCCGTCATGGTTGTCACGCTCGCTGCGCTGCTGGCGGTTGCCGTTTATACGAGCCTCGTGACCCAAGCGCTCCGGAACCGGGTGGCACTCAGCGACCGCAGTGCCAAGGAAAATGCCCGGATCGCAACCTTTTCCCAAGTCCTTGCGCGCGCGGCTGACTGGGAAGAGACCGCCGCCGCGATCTGCGACGAATTCGCGGGTGTGTTGAAGACGGAGGTGGCCGTTTTTCGCAATCGGGCCGGTCGGCTGGAACTCGTCGGTGCGACGATGACGCCACTCACATGGGGGCCGATCGATCAGGCGGCGCTGGATTGGTGCTGGGAGCATGGCGAGGCGGCAGGGCGGGGGACACCAACGATTGCCTCGGCCGAGTGGCGGGTCGAACCTTTATGCACGTCGCTCGGCGTACTGGCCGTGCTGGCCCTCGTACGCCACGATGGGCGTGATCCGATCCGGGCGGATCGGGGCGTGTTGTTCAACACCTTGATAAGCCAGGCGGCGCTGGCGCACGAACGGCTGATCCTAGAGGATCGGCTACGCACCGACTGATCTCGATCGGTGACGGCTGTGCGCCCGCGTGTCCGGGGCATACGGTTATCGTTCATACATGGGCAAGCTGCCGCCTCATCCAGGGTATTCAACGACAATAACACGCCAGTCGTGCAGACCGAGTATCGGCGTCGCGCAGGTTTTAGTCCTGATCCAGGGAGCTATGGTGGCGGTTCCCGTTCTCGCCCCCTGCACGACGTCAGTTCGGTTTTGCCTCTTCCAGGTTCGGCAGCAGAAGATGGACGATGGCGAGGGCGATGAAATACGCGATGCCGGCCCAGATGAATACCGGGACGTAGCTGCCGACCGTTTCGAGCACGTGCCCGACATAGCGTGCCATGATCATCCCGCCGACCGCCCCGGCGGCACCGCCGATGCCCATGACGGAGGCGACCGAGCTCTTGGGAAAGGTATCGGAGACCATCGTGTACAGGTTCGACGACCATCCCTGGTGCGCGGCTGCGGCAACGCCGATGATCGCAACTGCGGCGAACAGGCTGGAGACGGTGCTGGCCAGCATGATCGGCAGTACCAGTATGGCAGAGGCCAGCAGCGCCAACTTGCGGCCGGCGTTGACGCTGTACCCGCGCTTGATCAGCGCCGACGACAGCCAGCCGCCGCCGATGCTGCCGACGTCCGCCAGCAAATAGACCGCGATCAGTGGCGGGCCGAAGGTCTTGAGGTCGAGGCCGTGGCGCTTGGCAAAGAAATCCGGCAGCCAGAACAGGAAGAGGTACCAGACCGGATCGGTCAGGAACTTCGCGGTAACGAATGCCCAGGTGCCGCGATACCGGAACAGGCGACGCCAGGGGATCGGTGCAGTGCCCGCGTCGTTGTCCTGATCGGCACGGATATAGGCAAGCTCCTTTGCCGAGACCCGCGGATGATGCTCGGGCGCGCGGTAGAAGATCAGCCACGCCGCAAGCCAGACGAACCCGAGCATCCCCGTCACGATGAACGCCGCGCGCCAGCCATAGGCGAGCGTGATGATCGGCACGAGGATCGGCGTGGCGATCGCGCCGACATTGGCGCCGGCGTTCAGGATGCCGGCCGCGAGCGCGCGTTCCTTCTTCGGAAACCATTCGGCGACCGACTTGATCGCCGCCGGGAAGTTCGCGGCCTCGCCGAGCCCCAGCGCGACGCGCGCGACCGAGAAACCGCCGGGGCTGCGGACGAAGGCGTGGACCAGCGCGGCGAGGCTCCACACCGTGATCGCCGCGGCATAGCCCATCTTCGACCCGACCTTGTCGATGATCGGCCCACAGGCAAGCAGGCCGATCGCGTAGGCAGCCTGGAACCAGAAGACGATCATGCCATAGTCGACCTCGGACCAGCCGAGTTCGCCCTGCAGTGTGGGCTTGAGGATGCCGATAACCTGACGGTCGATGTAATTGATCGTCGTCGCGAAGAACAGCAACGCGCAGATGACCCAGCGGACGTTGCCGCCGGCCTTTTGCGGGCCGGGATTCGTCGCCTGTATTGAACCGTCCACGCTCGCTCTCCCCTCGCGGTTTGTCCGCTTTTATCGTCTGTCGAATGCTGCCAGTGTATCGGCCAGTATCGCGCGGTCCTGCACGCTCGGACGCCAGGTGCCGGCCAGCAGACCGCGCTCGCCGACCAGCGCGTCGACGATGCCGTCGCGACCTGCCGAATCCCACGCCGCCGCCAGCTCTGCTGCACGCGGATCGTCGACCGGGCTGCCATCGCCACGAACATGCAGCATCCACGCGGCCAGCGCCGACAGCGTTTCCGGACAGGTCCGTCCGCGCTCGCGATTGGCTTCGAGCGAGGCGAGCCAGCGCTGAGGGATCTTCTGCGATCCGTCGCTGGCGATCTGGCGCAGGGCATGGCGCAGCGTTGGATTGGCGAAGCGGGCCAGCAACGCGTCGGCGTAAGCGCTAAGGTCTTGCCCTGGCGCGGGATCGAGGCTTGCCGCAGCCTCATCGCGCATCAGTCGCTCCACGCTCGGACCGATCGCGGGATCAGCAATCGCTTCGTGGACGTAATGCAGGCCGGCTTGCAGTCCCAGATAGGCGAGCGCGGAATGCGCGCCGTTGAGCATCCGCAGCTTGGCCGTCTCATACGGCGCGACGTCGGCGACGATCTGTGCGCCGACCGCGTCCCAGCGCGGACGGCGGCCCGCGAAATCGTCTTCGATCACCCATTGGGCAAAGGGCTCGGTCAGGATCGCGGCCTCGTCGCGGACGCCGAGCAGGCCCTCGACCGTGTCGAGATCGGCGGGCGTCACGGCGGGCACGATGCGATCGACCATCGTCGACGGGCAGGTGCACTCGCCTGCGAACCAGCTGCCGAGCGAGGGATCGACATGATCGAGCCAAGCGCCGAGCGCGCTCGCGAGCATGCCGCCATTGTCTGCGAGGTTGTCGCACGACAACACCGTCATTCCACCGATCCCGGCATCTCGGCGACCGGCGAATGCGCGCGCGAGGTGGTGGTAGAGCGTGCCGCCCGCCCGCTCCACGGCGGCAAGGTCGAGCGATCCGTCGACGCGACGATGATAGCCTTTCTCGGTCACGGTCATGGTCACGATCGCCGCGTCTGGCGATACGAGCGCGCGGTGGAGAGCATCGTTTGCGGCCGATGCGGCCACCACGTCGCGGACCGACCCGATCAGCCGTGTTTGCGTGCCGTCCGCGTCGTTCTCGGTCACCGTGAACAGGCCGTCCTGCGGGACCAGTATGTCGTGGACGGCCGGCGATCGCAGCGACGCGCCGACGATGCCCCAGTCCCGGTCGCCCGCCGCCATGGCGCGGTCGGTAAAGACCGCCTGATGCGCGCGCATGAAGGCGCCGATGCCGAGGTGGACGATGCCGATACGCTGGCCCATCCGGTCATAGTCCGGCCGCGCGACATTCGCCGGCAGTCGGTCGACCGTGGCAGCGGACAGTCTCACAAGCGGTAGGCTCGGCGCGCAAGCCCGACGGTCAGCTCGTGCGCGAGGTCGGCTGCCTCCCAATCCGCCAGCCGGTGCTCGGCGACGAGACGCGCGAGAAACGCGCAGTCGACGCGGCGCGCGACGTCGTGGCGCGCGGGGATCGACAGGAAGGCCCGTGTGTCGTCGTTGAACCCGACCGTATTGTAGAAGCCTGCCGTCTCGGTCGTCATCTCGCGGAAGCGGCGCATGCCTTCGGGTGAATCATGAAACCACCAGGCGGGGCCGAGACGCAGGCAAGGATAATGGCCGGCGAGTGGCGCGAGTTCGCGCGCATAGGTCGATTCATCGAGCGTGAAGAGGATGATGGTGAGGCTCGGATCGTTGCCGACCTCGTCGAGCATCGGGCGCAGGCCGTTCACGAAATCGGCGCGCGCGGGAATGTCGGCGCCGCGGTCGCGTCCGTGACTGGCGAACAGGCTAGCGTTGTGATTGCGGACGCTGCCGGGATGGATCTGCATGACCATGCCGTCCTCGATCGACATGCGCGCCATCTCGGTCAGCATCTGCGCGCGGAACAGTTCGGCATCGGCCGGCGTCGGATAAGGACCGATGACGCGGGCGAACAACGCCGCCGCGTCGCCCGGATCGAGGTTCGCGGTCTGTGCGGTCGGGTGGCCGTGATCGGTCGCGGTCGCCCCTGCGGCACGAAAGTCAGCGCGGCGCTTGCGGTGTGCGGCGAGATAGCCGGGCCAGGCCCAGACATCCTCGCCGGTCAACGCGGCGAACCGCTCCATCGTCGGCCGGAACGCCTCGTGCTCGACATCGATGACGCCGTCGGGACGGTAGGTCGTCACGACGCGGCCCGTCCAGCCGGAGTCGCGGATCGCACGGTGCGCGTCGAGCGGATCGTCGGCGCCCTCGGTGGTCGCGAGGAATTCGATCCCGAACCGCTCGAACAGCGCACGCGGGCGAAATGCGTCGGTCGCAAGTCGTTCGGCAATGCCGTCGAAATACAGGTCGCTCGTCGAGGCATCCAGCGCCACGTCGAAACCAAGCACCTCGGCG
>JAJNQF010000023.1 GCA_021154945.1 Sphingomonas sp. | reverse complement strand
CAAGCGGCCCGACGATTACTACGCGACGATCACGCAGCGCTATCAAGGGCTTAACCTGCCGCAACTCAACACCGCGATCCAGCAGGCGCTCGATCCGAAGAAGACGATCTGGGTCGTGGTCGGCGATGCGAAGACGGTGCGGCCGCAACTTGACAGCATCGGCCTGCCGGTCGAGGTCATCCCCGCGGCGTCGGTTGCCGGCGCCAAATAATTGCAGAGTCCGGGCGTTCCGGGCGGTGCTTCAGGAGAGAGAATAATGGCAAACGTCGATGGCAGCTGGGATTGCGTGGTCAAATCGCCGCTGGGCGACCAGAAGATGACGCTGACCGTCAACAGCGCCGGCAGCAATTTCACCGGTGCGGTATCGGGCGCGATGGGCGGCATGGACGTCACCGGCGAGGTCGATGGCGACACGATCACCTGGAAGCAGAGCATGACCGTGCCGATGCCGATGACGCTCGACTGCAAGGCGACCGTCGAGGACGACGTCCTCAAGGGCAGCGTAGCGGCCGGCGCCTTCGGCAGCTTCCCGCTGACCGGCACGCGGACGGCTTGATCGGCTAAGGTTCCTACGAGAGGGGGCTCGTCTTTCCACCTGGGAAGGCGGGCCCTTTTCTTTTTCAATCCGGGAGGGAAGGAAGAAGAAAAGATGATGTCGATACCCCGTCTGCTCACCGCCTGCGCGTTCGCTGCGCTGGCTGCCCAAGCCCTGCCCGCGACCGCACAGAATTACGACGAACGCCCCGCCAAGATGGCGCCGCGCGACGTCGGCTACGATTACGTCCGCAAAGTCGTCGAAATTCCGATGCGCGACGGGGTGAAGCTGCACACCGTCATCATCGTGCCCAAGGGCGCGAAGGACGCTGGCATCCTGATGACGCGCACGCCCTATGACGCCGACGGCCAGACCAAGGTCGACAGCGGCACCTATGCGGGGATCCTCCAGAACGGCGATGGCGCCGGCGACGTGATCGCCGCGGCCGGCTATATCCGCGTGATCCAGGACGTCCGCGGGATGCACGGGTCGGAGGGCATCTACATGATGAACCCGGCACGCGCCGGCACGGCCCAGAACCCTACCAAGACCGACGATTCGACCGACACCTACGACACGATCGACTGGCTGGTGAAGCACATCCCCGAGTCCAACGGCCGCGTCGGGATCAGCGGGATCAGCTATGACGGTTTCCTGCCGCTGATGGCGCTGATCAACCCGCATCCGGCGTTGAAGGTCTCGGTGCCGATGAACCCGATGGTCGATGGCTGGCGCGGCGACGACTGGTTCCACAACGGCGCCTTCCGCGAGGGCATGATGCCGTACATCCTCGGCCAGGAGGCGACCAAGGACGCCGGCACGCCGTGGATCACCGACACCGCCGACGACTACGACTATTACCTCAAGGGCGGCTCGGCGGGCGCGATCGGCAAGGCGCAGGGCCTCGAACAGCTCGGCTTCTGGCGCAAGATCACGCAGCATCCCGCCTATGACTCGTTCTGGTCGACGCAGGCGATGGACACCGTGCTTGCCGGCCAGCCGCTCAAGGTGCCGACGCTGATCGTTGGCGGCCTGTGGGATCAGGAGGATATTTACGGCGCGCCCGCGGTGTATCGCGCGCTCGAGCCCAAGGACACTGCCAACGACATGGTCTATCTGTCGATGGGCCCCTGGTATCACGGGCAGGAAGTGCGCGACGGAAGCGCGCTGGGCGCGATCAAATGGGATGCCGACACCGCCAAATGGTGGCGGTGGCACGTCCTCGCACCGTTCCTCGCGCATTATCTGAAGAGCGACCAGCCGGCGATGGACGTCGCGCCCGTGACGATGTTCCAGTCGGGCCGCAACGAGTGGCAGCAGCTCCAGTCGTGGCCGACCGCACCGGCCGCAGGCACGCCGCTCTACCTCAAGCCCGGCGGCGCCCTCGGCTTCACCGCGAGCGGCGGCGCGGCGACGACCGCGGACTACATCTCCGACCCTGCCGCCCCGGTCAGCTACCGCGTGCGCCCGACGCTGCCGACCTACGCGTCCGGATCGACGTGGAAACAGTGGCTGGTCGACGATCAGCGTGCGGTGTCCGGCCGCCCCGACGTGCTGACCTTCACCACCGACGCGCTGACGACGCCGACGACGATCGCCGGCGTTCCGGAAGTGAACCTGACGGCCTCGACGACCGGTACCGACAGCGACTGGGTGGTGAAGCTGATCGACGTGTATCCGGACGTCTATCCCGGCGAAAAGGCGATGGCGGGCTATCAGCTGTCGGTCGCGATGGACATCTTCCGCGGGCGCTACCGCGAGGATCTGGCCGTGGCCAAGCCAATCGCCGCCAACGTACCGCTCAAGTACAAGTTCGCGCTGCCGACCACCAATCACGTGTTCCTGCCGGGGCACAAGATCATGGTACAGGTGCAGTCGAGCTGGTTCCCGCTCTACGATCGCAACCCGCAGACCTTCGTCCCGAACATCTTCTTTGCGCAACCCAAGGATTACGTGAAGGCGACGCAGAAGATCACCGTCGCGGGCCCCGATGAAAGCTATATCAGCCTGCCGCTGGTACGCTGAAAATCCTGCATCACCCCGGGTGCGATCCGGGGTGATGTAAGGAAATGACTATCCTGCATATATTGGCGTTTGCTCGCGTAACTGGTTCTTAGGAGGCGGTGGGGCATGGACCTGTCGCACAACAGACCGGATCGCCGATGATACGCCTCCCCCTGATCGCGCCAAACCCGCCACGTCTCAGCGAGCATCTCGATGCACTGCGCCGGGTCGAGGCATCGGGGGTGTTCAGCAACAACGGTCCCGAAGTTCGCGCGTTCGAGGCCGGGGTGACCGACACGCTGTTCGGCGGCCACGGTGCGTGTCTCGCGGTCGGCAACGCCACATTGGGGCTGATGCTCGCGATCCGCCACGCATCGGGCATGCGGACGGGCGGGCTCGACCCGAAACAGGGCACGCTGGCGCTGATGCCCGCGCTCACCTTCGCCGCGACCGCGCAGGCGGCGGCGTGGGCGGGGCTGACGCCGCTGGTCTGCGATATCGATCCGGACGACTGGGGTGCCTGCGCGCTGGAGGAGGAGCGGTTGCTCCAGCGCTATGGCGAGCGGATCGGCGTGGTCGTGCCGTATGCGACCTTCGGCAACGCGATCGACCTCGACCGCTACGTCCATTTCCAGCGGCGCTACGGCGTCGGCGTGGTGGTCGATGCGGCCTCGTCGCTGGGGACGCTCGACGATGCGGGGCTGGGTTTCGGCGCACGCGCGCCGTTCGCCGTGGTGCATTCGATGCACGCGACCAAGACGTTCGCGGTGGGCGAGGGCGGGCTGATCCACAGCGGCGATGTCGACCTGATCGCGACGCTGCGCTCGATGGGCAATTTCGGGTTCGAGGGCAGCCGCAACGCCACGCTGCCGGGGATCAACGCCAAGCTGCCGGAGATCACCGCGATCATCGCGCAGGCCAAGCTCGCCGAGATCGATGCGATCGCCGATCACCGCGCCGTGCTGGACGAGACCTACCGCGCGACGCTGCCCGATTTCCAGTTCCAGGCGGTGTCGGGCCGCCGTCGCGCGATGCAGTTCATGCCGGTGCTGCTTCCCGAGCATATCGCGCACCACCGCGACGCGATCGTCGAGAGCATCGAGGCGGACGGCGTCGGCTGTGGCCGCTATTTCAGCCCGCATCTCGGCGAACAGCCCTGGTTCCAGGCGACCGCGATGATCGAGCCGACCCCGGTCGCGGACAGGATCGCCGGGCGGATGCTGTCGCTGCCGATCACCGACGCGATGTCGGTCGAGGATGCGCGGCGGGCGGCGACCGCGCTTGCCTCGGCGTGCGCGGCGATTCTCCGGCCGCGCGATCGGCGCGCGTCGGTACGCGGCCCGGGTGGCGCCATCGCCTCGGTCGTCGTGATCGGCGGCGGTCCCGCGGGGACGGCGATGCTGACCTCGGCGACCAAGCGCGGCCTGCTGCCCGATCTCGCCGCATCGGGCCTGATGGTGATCGAGCGCGGCAACGCGATCGGGGGCGGGCGGCTCGGGCGGTATGCGATCACCTCCGATTCGACCGCGCAGACCTTCCTGACCGCGGTGCGCAACAACGTGCATCCCGAACTCGCGCGGCTGGTCGATCACCCCGCCGGGCGTGCGGTCGCGGCGCATGAAGGTGCGCTCGGCGTGCCGCTGACCGAGGTCGGGCCGCTGTTGCGCGCGACCGGCGACCGGCTGACCGATATCGTCCGCGAGAATGGCGGCACCGTGCTGACCGGGCATGAAGCGCTGGGTGCGAAACGTGTCGGCGACGGCTTGTGGAGCGTCCAGGTCCGCCGGCTGTCGGATGGCCATGTGTTCGACCAGCTCGCGCGCAACGTCGTCGTCGCGACCGGTGGTCACCAGCCGCTCGACCGGCTCGCGACGCAGCGCGTCGCAGGGGCCAGCCTGGTCGATCTCGCGAGCGGGCGCCTGCTCCAGTCGGACGACGTGCTGACCGTCGGCGGGTTCGAGAAGGTCGCCGATATCCTGACCGGCAAGCGCAACCCGAAGATCGCGGTGATCGGCGGCTCGACCAGCGCGCTGACGACGATCGCGCTGCTGCTGAAAAGCCAGCCGGCGCTGCCGCTCGGGGCAGGGGCGGTCACGCTGTTGCACCGCCGGCCGCTGCGCCCCTTCTATCATTCGGTCGAGGCGGCGCATGCCGAGGGGTTCATCGATTTCGGCCCCGACGACATCTGCCCGGTGTCGGGGTTCGTCTACCGTCTCGCCGGCTTCCGCTTGGAGGCGCGCGATCTGGTGCTGCGGATGCTCGGCATCGACGGTCGCGCACCCGATCCCCGCGTGGCGCTGCACCGCATTTCGGGCGACGACGACGCATGCGCACGGGCGACGATCGAGGAAGCGGACCTGGTCGTTGCCGCGCTCGGCTATCGCCCGATCGGCATGTCGATCGCCGATCGCGACGGGACCCAGATACCGCTCGCGGCGCATGAAGGGCAGCCGATGGTCGATCGCCATTGCCGGATCGTCGATGCCGACGGCGCGCCGATTCCCGGGCTGTACGGCCTGGGACTGGCGGCGGGTTTCGTGCCATGGGGGCCGCTTGGTGGCGAGAGCAGTTTTTCGGGCCAGGCCAATGGCTTGTGGCTTTGGCAGAACGATGTGGGGCTGATGATCATCGATCAGGTGATGGCGTCGAAAGCCTTGGCGGCAGCGTGACGTCGAGCGATCGAAACGCCGATCCCGCGGTCAGCGTGGTCATGGCCGCGTATAATGGCGCCGGTCTGATCGAGGAAACGCTCGCCAGCCTCCAGGCGCAGACGTTCGGCGATTTCGAGGTGATCGTGGTCGACGACTGCTCGACCGACGACACCCGCGAGGTGGTGCGCGCCTGGCCCGATCCGCGCGTGCGACTGGTCGTGATGGCGAAAAACGGCGGCCCGGTGCTCGCGCGCAACCGCGGTTTCGCCGAGGCACGCGGGCGCTACATCGCCGCGCTCGATCACGACGATATCTGCCGCCCCGATCGCTTCGCGCGGCAGGTGGCGTATCTCGACGCGCATCCCGACACCGTGCTGCTGGGCACCGCTGCCGAGCTTTTGACCGCCGGCGTGGTCGGCCCGTCCAGCTATGCGCCGACCACCACGCCCGCGCTGGTCGCGTGGCTGACCTGCATCGAGAATCCGCTGGTCTGGTCGTCGACGATGATGCGGACCGAGGTGGCGCGGCGGCTCGATCCGGTGACGCGACCCGAGCTCCTGTATGCCGAGGATTTCGACCTGTATCAGCGGATCCAGCATTTCGGTGCGATCGCGCGGCTCGACGAGGCGCTGGTGCTGTACCGCGTCCATCCCGGTGGCGTCTCGAAGCGCTTCGTCGATACGATGGAGGCGGCATCCGTCCGCGTCCTGACCGAACGCTATGCCCGGCTGTTCGACGATCGCGCGGAGCGGGTCGCGCGGCTGATCATGCTGCACAACATGGCCAAGCGTCCGGTCCCCGATCGCGCCGCGCTGGCGACGCTGGGGAGTGCGCTGAGCGTGATCCAGGCGGACTTCCTCGCGACGCACGACTGTTCCGCACACGACATCCGCCTGATCCGCTGGGAAACCGCGCGACGCTGGGGTGATATCGGCCGGGCGGGTCTGCGCGCGGGAACGGTGCGGCTGTCGGACGTGCTGGCGGTGCGGCCCGATCATCTCGGGCTGGGCTATGCCGGACTGGAGGCGCTGTTGTGGTCGGGCCTCATCGGCGGCGTCCGCCGCGCGCGCCGGCGGATGGAGCAGAGCCGGATGGCGCAGACTGCGGAATAGCAACCGCTCCAAGATCGTCGCCCCGGCGAAAGCTGGGTATCTCACGAGGCGGACGACACCTGCCAAACCGGGATATCCCAGCTCTCGCTGGGATGACGGCTAAAAGCTCAGACCTTCGCCGCGTAGATCATCCGGCCGGCACCGAGCCGGGCGAACACCTGGTCGAGATCGCGCTCGCCGACCGCGAAGCAGCCCTGGCTGCGGCCGAGCATGCCGTGGGTCTCGATCATGTCTTTGTTCGCATACCAGGCCGAATGCACGACGATCGCACGGTCCAGCGCGTTGTCGTTGGTCGGATCGAGCCCGATCAGGCGCTGCGAGCGGCCATGCTTGCCGACATAATATTCGTCGGTGACGAACGCGCCCTCCGACGAGGCGTTCGAGCCGAAGCGGTTCGAGAAACGCTCCAGATACCCGGTATGCGCCGGATCCGAACCGCTGCCGTGCGCGACCAGCAACGACGTGCTGCGGCCGCTGGCGAGATCGACGAAGTGGAACCGCGGCTTGCCCGAAGGCGCCGCGAAATCGGCGATCGCGATCCGGTCGTGATGCTGGATGCGGCTGCCGTGACGGCTGAGCGACGCCATCGCCTGCCGCAGCAGGTCGGGACGAACCACCTTCGGCGACGTCACCGCGACCGTGGTGCGTGGCAGCGGTGGCTGCGACATCGGCTTCAGGTCGCGCGCCGTCAGCGGGCGGCCGAGCCGTGTCGTCGCGGAGACGGTACCCGGTACCGCCAGAGCCCCCGCCAGTACCAAACCGTTCTTCAGAAGCGCGCGTCGTTCGCGCACAAGACCTTGCTCGTCGTGCATCGATTTTCCCGAAATTGCCCCAGTTCCCGTGAACCGGGTATAGCCGATTTTCGGTGAATATTCTGCAACCATTTCCACTGGTTGTGGGTCTGTTCCCTCGAACTACCCCGGCTTGGGGTCGGTTCGTCGACTCAACTCTCGCGGCGGCACATTCCAGAGAATCGTGCGTTGGGCGAATTATCGAAACGGATCTCGAGACTCAGGTGGCAGACGGTAGGATGAGCAGGGTGGTACGATCGGTTGCGGCAATGGGGCTGGCCTTCGCGCTGTTGGCGGGCGCAAGTCCCGCTCTGGCCGCGTCTGCCGCCGCGATCGCTGCGCTGCCGATCGAGCAGGCCGCGACCGAACTTTCGCCCAACCAGTTCGTCTGGAAGGACAATGGGTCGGGCGAACCCGTCAGCATCGTCATCAGCCTGCTGGAGCAGCGCGCCTTCGTCTATCGCGGGTCGACGATGATCGCGGCGACGACCATCTCCAGCGGCAAGGACGGCAAGGACACGCCGCTCGGTACCTATCCGATCCTGCAGAAGAACGCGGTCCACAAGTCGAACCTGTATAACGATGCGTCGATGCCGTTCATGCAGCGGCTGACTTGGGACGGCATCGCGATCCACGCCGGCCGGAACCCGGGCTTCCCCGATTCGCACGGCTGCATCCGCGTGCCGCTCGGCTTTGCCAAGCAGCTGTTCGGGGTGACGACGCTGGGGACGACCGTGACGGTGACGGACGATTTCGAGGGCGGCGTTATGCCGGAGCCGCCGGTCCCGGATCAGGAAACCGCGATCGCCAATTTGCGCCAGTCGGTCTCGCTGAGCCAGTGACGTCGTAAGGCGACCGATTAACTTGGTCGGCTAAACCCGTCGTCATCCCCGCGGAGGCGGGGACCCATATCCTCAAACGGTTGTGGTCA
The DNA here is from genome assembly GCA_021154945.1 of Sphingomonas sp. GTDB lineage: Bacteria > Pseudomonadota > Alphaproteobacteria > Sphingomonadales > Sphingomonadaceae > Sphingomonas. Next base: position 12,670 of record JAJNQF010000023.1, on the reverse strand, counting down.
CGCCGCGAAGCCTGCCACTATGGGTTCCCGCCTGCGCGGGAATGACGGTTGGGATATCGGCCGAACCGATCCGCGTGACGGTTCAGGCCGCGATCGGGAGCCCGAACTCGACCAACCGCGCACGAAAATCCGCCGCGTCCGTGAACAGCACCGATTCGATCCCCAACGCCTGCGCCGCCGCCACGTTCGCCGCATTGTCGTCGACGAACACCGCGTCCTCCGCCGCCAGCCCGAATCGCTTCAGCGCCAGCCGATAGATCGCCGGATCCGGCTTCACCATCTTCTCCTCGCCCGACACGACCACGTCGCGGAACCGGTCGAACAGCGCTGCTTCACGCGCGCGGAAGGGTGGCCAGAACTCGTGGCTGAAGTTCGTGATCGCGAACAGCGGCACGCCGGCCGAATCGAGCTCCTCGACGATCTCGTGCATGCCTGCGATTCGCGCACCGATGCTATCGTTGAATCGCGGCCCCCAGGCGGCGATCAGCGCGGCATGCTGCGGATATAGCGCGGCCAGCTCCGCCGAGGTGTCGGCGAAGTCGCGACCAGCGTCGTGCTGGAAATGCCAGTCGATCGTCACGACGTCGCGCAGGAACGCGTCGAGCGCCCGATCGTCGTCGATCAGGCGCTCGTACAGGATCCGCGGATCCCAGTCGTAAAGGACGCGACCGACGTCGAAAATGACGGCGGTCTTCCCCCTCTTCAGCAAGATAGGGGGTTAGCCCTGGCGTGCCTTGAAGCGACGGTTGGTCTTGTTGATGACGTAGGTACGGCCACGACGACGGATCACGCGGTTATCGCGGTGACGATCCTTGAGCGACTTCAGGGAATTGCGGATCTTCATGATCGATTCGCTTCTTTTCAAATCTAGGTGTGCGGAAAGACGGGATCGCCTAATGGCGGGGTGTGTCCAAGTCAAGCAACGGACACGCTCCTGCCAGAAGAGGGCCTCCCATCCGGGAACCCACTCGGCTGGTCGGAGCGTTACTATAGCGCAACATTCTAAGGAAGTCCCGATGGCGGTACGTTCGATCCTGGTCCTGGCGCTGGCAGGCGCATCCCTCACCGCGTGCGCGACCGGCCCGTCGCTGCCGCCGACCGAGGTGCTGCGCTATCATCTCGGCGAACCGATCGACCGCGGGACGATCGCGGTCCAGCCGCTGACCTCCGGCGGCCCGGCCAGTATCGAGTTCAAGACCTATGCCGCCGCCGTGCAGGGCCAGTTGCTCCAGGCCGGGTACAGCGTCCCCGCACCCGGCGCGAAGCCGCTGCTCGTCGCGACCGTTGCCTTCACCCGCACCACGCAGGCTGGCCCACCCAAGCGCTCGCCGATCAGCATCGGCCTGGGCGGCGGCGGCTTCAGCGGCGGTCGTGGCGGTGGCGGCGTCGGTCTCGGCGGCGGGGTCGGCTTCCCGATCGGCGGCGGCGGGAGCACCGCGATCCTCGTCTCCGAACTGTCGGTGACGATCAAGCGCAGCGCCGACCAGTCGCCCGTCTGGGAAGGTCGCGCACAGTCGTTCGCCGACGCCCGCAAGGAGGACGCACGCACCGATATCCAGGCCACGAAGCTGGCGCGCGCCTTGTTCATGGGGTTCCCCGGCGAGTCCGGTCGCACTATTCAGGTGAAATGAACGCCGAAACATTGAGCCCAATCGCCATCAACGCAGCCTTCGATGGCGGCAACATCCGTGTTGTCGCCATCGACGGGGACCGAATCGACCTGGAGATCGTCACGGATCACCAGTCCGACTTCTTCCAGTGGTTCTATTTCCGGGTGGCGGGCGCGGCAGGCCGGACGCTGACCTATCGTATCCTCAACGCGGGTAAGTCGGCCTATCCGTTCGGCTGGCCGGGCTACAAGACCCGCGCCAGCACCGATCGCCAGGCGTGGCGGATGATCGAGACGCGGTACGCCGACGGCGTGCTCGAATTCGATTTCACCGCCGGTACCGATCTCGCCTGGTTCGCCTATTTCGCGCCCTACACGATGGAGATGCACGACGCGCTGGTGGCTCGTACCGCGCTGTTGCCGGGCGTCGCGCACCGCGAGCTCGGCCAGTCGCTCGACGGTCAGGCGATCGACTGCTTCACGATCGGCAGCGGTCCCAAGCAGGTCTGGATCTACGGGCGCCAGCATCCCGGCGAATCGATGACCGAATGGTGGATGGAAGGCGCGCTGGAGCGGCTGACCGATTCGGCCGATCCGATCACCGCCGCGCTGCTGGCGAAGGCGACCTTCAACGTCGTCCCGAACATGAACCCGGACGGGACGCGCCGCGGTCATCTGCGCACCAACGCGATTGGCGTGAACCTCAACCGCGAATGGCATACGCCGACGCCGGAGAAGAGCCCCGAAGTCCTCTGCGTCCGCAACGCCATGGACCAGACCGGCGTCGACGTCGCGATGGATATCCACGGCGACGAGGCGATCCCCGCGAACTTCATCGCCGGGTTCGAGGGCATCGCCTCCTGGACCGACGCGCACGGCGAGAAATTCTACGAATACGGCCGCAGGCTCGCCGCGCACACGCCCGATTTCCAGACCGAGAAGGGCTATCCCAAGTCCGCGCCGGGTTCGGCGAACCTGTCGATGTCGACCAACCAGGTCGCCGAGCGCTTCGGCGCGGTGTCGATGACGCTGGAGATGCCGTTCAAGGATCACGACGCGAATCCCGATCCCGAGTTCGGCTGGTCGCCCGAGCGCTCGAAGCAGCTCGCGCATGCGATGCTCGAGACGCTCGCTGACATGATCGACGATATTTAGAACAATCTCAATGGGTTGGCTGAAGATTGCTGAGGCCGCCCATGAGACAAAAGATCATGCGTTGGCCTAACCCTGCCTAACCTTCTTTTTACAGGAGCCCGAATGCCGACCCTAGTCCTGATCCGCCACGGCCAGTCCACCTGGAACCTCGAGAACCGCTTCACCGGCTGGTGGGACGTCGACATGACCGCAAAGGGCGAGGCCGAGGCCAAGGCCGCGGGCGAGCTGATGGCCGCCAAGGGCCTCGATTTCGACCAGACCTTCGTCAGCCTCCAGACGCGGGCGATCAAGACGCTCAACATCGCGCTCGAGGCGATGGGCCGGCTCTGGCTCCCGGTCGAGAAGGACTGGCGCCTGAACGAGCGGCACTATGGTGGCCTCACCGGACTCGACAAGGCGGAGACCGCGGCCAAGCACGGCGACGCGCAGGTCCACACTTGGCGCCGCAGCTTCGACGTCCCGCCCCCCGTGCTGGAGGACGGCAGCGCGTTCGACCTGTCGAAGGACCGCCGCTACGACGGCATCGCGATCCCCAAGACCGAGAGCCTCAAGGACACGATCGCCCGCGTACTCCCATACTGGGACGAGCGCATCGCCCCCGCGCTGAAGGACGGCCAGCGCATCCTGATCTCCGCCCACGGCAACTCGCTCCGCGCGCTGGTCAAGCACCTGTCGAACATCCCCGACGACGAGATCACGAGCCTGGAGATCCCGACCGGTCAGCCGATCGTCTACGAACTCGACGCCGACCTGACCGCCACCGACCGCTACTACCTCAGCGAGCGCTGACGCCACCGGCCCTACTCCCCCCCCTGGAAGGGAGGGGCCGGGGGTGGGTAGGCCAGTTGGCGGATGTCGTGGTCACCAAGCAGCCAACCCACCCCAACCCCTCCCTTCCAGGGAGGGGAGCAGTTCACCAACAACATTGCCCTAACCCCCGCCCATCGCTAGGCACGGCGCTCCTTTGATCCGGGGACGGAAATGGCTCTAGTCGGCATCATCATGGGCAGCACTTCCGATTGGGAGACGATGCGCCACGCCGCCGAGACGCTCGACGCGCTCGACGTCGCGTATGAGACCAAGGTCGTCTCCGCCCACCGCACCCCGCAACGCCTCTATGACTATGCGACCAGCGCGGCCGATCGCGGCCTGAAAGTCGTGATCGCAGGCGCGGGCGGCGCGGCGCACCTCCCCGGCATGGCCGCCTCGATGACGCATCTCCCGGTGCTCGGCGTCCCCGTCGAATCGAAGGCGCTGAAGGGCATGGATAGCCTGCTCTCGATCGTCCAGATGCCCGGCGGCATCCCGGTCGGCACGCTGGCGATCGGCAAGCCCGGCGCGATCAACGCCGGCTTGCTTGCGGCGGCCATCCTCGCGACGTCCGACGATGCTCTTGCCGAGCGCTTGAAAGCCTGGCGCGCCGCGCAAACCGACGCCGTCGCCACCGACCCCGCCTGAAAGACGATAGCATGACGCCGCTTCCCCCCGGATCGACCATCGGCATCCTCGGCGGAGGCCAGCTCGGCCGCATGCTCGCCACCGCCGCGGCGCAGCTCGGCTATCACACCCACGTGCTCTCGCCCGACCAAGAGAGCGTCGCCGCGCAGTCCGCCTCGACGATGACGCGCGCCGACTATCACAACCGCATCGTGCTCGCCGACTTCGCCGATGCCTGCGACGTCGTGACCTACGAGTTCGAGAATATCGACGTCGACCCGGTCGAATGGCTCGCCGACCGCGTCCCCGTCCATCCGAGCCCGCGCGCGCTCCGCGTCGCTCAGGAGCGGATCGGCGAGAAACGCTTCGTGGAGAGCGTCGGCGGCCGCCCGGCGCCCTGGGCCGCAGTCGACAGCCTCGAAAGCCTGCAGGCGGGCCTCAAGGCGATCGGCACCCCCGCCATCCTCAAGACCGCCCGGTTCGGCTATGACGGCAAAGGCCAGGTCAAGATCGACGCTCCGGACGGCGCACAAGCCGCCTGGGACACGATCGGCGGCCCCGCGGTCCTCGAAGCCTTCGTCCCCTTCGAACATGAATTCTCGATCCTGATCGCGCGCGGCCACGACGGGCGCACGGCACGATATGATTCGCCGCTCAACGCCCACCGCGACGCGATCCTCCGCCATTCCACCGTCCCCGCACCCGCCGCAGTCCTGGCCCAAGCCGACGAAGCCGCAGCGCTCGCCGAACGGATCGCGGCCGAACTCGACTATGTCGGCGTGCTGGCCTGCGAGTTCTTCGTCGGCGCCGACGGCCCGGTCTTCAACGAGATGGCGCCCCGCGTGCACAATTCCGGGCATTGGACGATCGAAGGCGCGGAGTGCTCGCAATTCGAAAACCACATCCGCGCGATCTGCGGATTGCCACTAGGTGCGACGACGCTGACCGGTCGTGAAGCGACGATGGAGAACCTGATCGGCGACGATGCCGACCGCTGGGCGGAGCTGCTCGGCGAGCCCGGCGCGCACCTCCACCTGTACGGCAAGGGCACTGCGCGGCCGGGGCGGAAAATGGGTCACGTCACCCGCATCCGCCGCTAACGGACCGCGCCGGGGTGCTAGCGCGCCGTTCGTCCTGAGTAGCCCTCGAGTAGTCGCCGTAGGCGGCGTATCGAAGGACAGGTTGGCGCGCGGAACCCATGCTTCGATACGCGCCCTCGATACGCTGCTGACGCAGCTACTCGGTCTCTACTCAGCACGAACGGCAGTGGGGAAAAATGGTGCCCGGAGACGGGGTCGAACCGCCGACACTGCGATTTTCAGTCGCATGCTCTACCAACTGAGCTATCCGGGCACGTCCGGTCTGGGACCGGAGAGGCATCCGACCTTGCGATCGGAAGGGCGCGTTTAGTCGGGGTCTTCGGCGCTGTCCAGCCCCGTTTGCGAGATTGGCCGCCCGGGAATGCGATAGCCTTCGCCGAGCCACTGCAACAGGTCGCGGTCGCGGTGACGGCTCGAGCAGAATGGCTTGTATTCCGGCACTGCGGGCTGGTCGCAGATCGGGCATTTGACGGTTGTCATCGGGCGCTCTCCAGTTCGTGGACGACGCCTGTACGGCGCGCGAGTTCCGCCAGCCACGCCGGACGCGCCATCAGGCGGGCATGGACGCTGGCCGGCAGGGTGTGGCGGCGCGAGGCGGCCGGTGGTGTGCGTTCGAGCGTGCGGAGCGTCGCGCGGGTCGCTGCACCGACCGGATCGCTGCGGAGGATCTCGGGGATCGACGCGCGGGGGCGGGGGCGGACGATCTGCAGGAAGCCGAAGCCGTTCATCGCGGTGCGCTCGAACGGCTGCGGCAACGATTCGTCGATCGCGGCGGCGACGGCGTTGCGCTGAGCCTTGCCCTGCAACGTCGGGAAATCGATGCCGATCGAGCCACCGATCCCGTGTCGGCGAAGCGCGCGGGCGACGGCATGCGCGGCGGCGATGGCGAGCGTGTCGAGCGGCGGCGCGCCGTCGACGTCGAACAGCGTCATCGCGGGCGTCGGCGAGAGGCGGAGCGCGCCGAGCGGGAAGACGATCTCGCCGCTGGTCGCTTCGTCGAGGAGTTCGGACCAGCCCGCTGCCTCAAGCGCGTCGGGTTCGTGCGCGCGCGGGCTGCGGACGGGCAGGCCGGTGGCCGCGAGGCGTTCGTACAGCGTCGGGGCCGGGCAGGGCGGCAGATCGCTGGGAACGGCCTTGGCGAGTTTCGCGCGGCCCGCTTCGGGAAGCGCCTCCCGGACGATCTCGACGGTCAGGCTGGCGCCCTGCGTGATGCCCGGGGGGAGATGGTTGATCAGCGCCTCGCCGCCATCGAGCACGACGCGACCACGACGGCCGGGTAAGAGCTCAACCAGCCGCGCGTGGGCGATCATGCCGACTTTGAGCGCGTCACTGTCGAGTTCGATCGCGGCTTCGATAATCCGATCGTCGTCCACCAGCGCGGCGCGCGCTTCGCCGATGCCGGCTTCGTAGAGCCATTCAGGCCCCGTATCAGGCAAGCGCGACGCCAGCCGTTTTCAGCAATGCGCGCGTCTCGAACAGCGGCAGGCCGACGACGCCCGAATGGCTACCCGACAGGAAGCGGACGAACGCCTCCGCACGGCCCTGGATCGCGTAGCCGCCGGCCTTGCCCAGCCCTTCGCCGCACGCGAGATAGTCGTCGATCTCGGCGGGGGAGAGCGGCTTGAACGCGACGATCGTGTCGGCGATCCGGGTCCGCACCTTGCCGGTCGCGTCGATCACGCAGACCGCGGACAGGCAATGGTGGCGACGGCCCGACAGCTTGCCGAGCAGGTCGCGCTGGATTTCCAGCGTGTCGGCGGGCGGCAGGATGCGGCTGCCGAGCGCGATCGTCGTGTCGCCGGCGAGCACGATCTCGCCCTCCGCGCGCGCAACGGCGCTGGCCTTTTCGACCGCGAGGCGAAGCGCGTAGGCGCGCGGCGGTTCGGCCTTGCGCGGGCTCTCGTCGATGTCGGGAGATTCCACGCGCGACGGCACGACGCCGAGCCGCGCGAGCAGATCGCGGCGGCGGGGCGAGGAAGAGGCCAGGACCAGCATTGGTGCCTCGTTATAGAAGCGGTGAGCGCCTAGACGCCCACGGGCTTATTTGAAGCGGTAGGTGATGCGACCCTTGGTCAGATCGTACGGCGTGAGTTCGCACAGCACCTCGTCGCCGACCAGCACGCGGATGCGGTTCTTGCGCATCTTGCCGGCGGTGTGACCGAGAATCTCGTGGTCGTTTTCGAGCTGAACCCGGAACATCGCGTTGGGGAGGAGTTCCACCACGCGGCCGCGCATCTCGAGCAGTTCTTCCTTGGCCAAATATAATCTCTGAATTGGGGGAATTTCGGGACGAGCGCCCTTACCGCAGGTTCGCGAAAAAGGAAAGCACGGCCGAACTGCGGTCGCAGGCGTCATGCCTGTGGCCGTTGATCGAGACTTGGATATCGGCGTTCGGAGCTACGCAAACAAGTGCGTCCGATCCCGTCATTCCTGCCGCCCCGCTACCGGTCAGTCATCCCCGCGGAGGCGGGGACCCATATCCTTTACGGTCCGTGATCTATCGCTAGGCTAGCCAGTCTGGGTTCCCGCCTCCGCGGGAATGACGACGGCGGGGTCCACAGTTCATAACATGCTCGGCTGATGTGCCGTCGCCTCGCGCGCCGCACGGCGGAAGGCAGCGCGATCGACGTTGGGGATGCGCGGTCGCTTGCCCTGGAACAGGTCGGCGAGCGTCAGGATCTGGAGCTTTGGAAACGTCTCGTCGACACCGGCGCGATAGATCCCGACCGCGGCGGCGCGGCGCTCCATCTCGCGCGTCGGCTTGGCGTTCATAATCAGGATGCCAATCGGCGCCTTTTCGCGCGCGATCGTCGCGGCGAGCGTCTCGACCATCGCAGTGTCCGGATTGAGCCCGCCCTTCACCGACACGATCGCACGGTGCGTGACCATCTTGCCCGACGCCGGATCATGGTCGTTGAAATAGATCAGCCCGTCGATCCCGCCGTCCGCGCCCTTTTTCCTGCCGCCGAACGGCAGCGCGTCGACCATCGATACCGCCCACCACTGGAACTGGTATTTGTCGCGCAACGCGAGATCATAGGCGGAGGCGAGATCCTTCGGGGTGCCCTCGACGGTGAAGGTGACGGCGGGAAATGCGTCTTTCATTCGCTTCTCGATCAGCGAGATGGCGAGATGCGTGACGTCGATCCCGATCCATTGGCGCTTGAGCTTTTCCGCCGCGTGCACCGCGGTGCCGCATCCGCAGAACGGGTCGAGTACGACATCGCCTTCGTTTGAGGAGGCGGCGATGATCCGTTCGAGCAGGGCTACCGGCTTTTGCGTAGGATAGCCGAGCCGCTCCTTCGAGACCGGTGCGATGATCGGAATGTCCCAGACGTCGTTCATCGCGACGCCCAGCGAGACCCCCGATTCCTGGGTCGGATTGCGCGCGCCCTCCGCGGTGAAGGTCACCTTCTGCATCGCACCCTTCCACCGCTTTAGCGAACTCGGCGAAGGCGGCACGGTGAGCGTATTGAACAGGTTGCCGGTCTCCCGTTTCGTGTAGAACAGCAGGCAATCGTGCATCCGCTGGAATCGATGCGATACCGAGGGCCAGCGGCGATAGCTCCAGATGATCTCGTTCTGGAAATGGCGTTTGCCGAAGATCGCGTCGAGCAACAGCTTCAGGTAATGGCTCGCGGTCGGATCGCAGTGGAGATACAGGCTGCCGGTCGGCTTCAGCACGCGGTGCAGCTCGAGCAGGCGGACCGCCATCATCGCCAGATACGCCATCATGTCGTTGTCGCCGAGAAACCCGCGCATCGCGTTGAGCAGATCGAACGCCTTGGTGTTGCCGCTCCGCGCGACCTGGTCGAAGGCGTCCTCGGCGGTGTCGTTCCAGTGCCAGGTGTCCTCGAACGCCTCGATCTGCGCGTTCGAGGATTTGCCGTCGGGCTCCTTGAACAGGATGCCGTAATTGGCGTTCGAATTGAACGGCGGATCGAGATAGATCAGGTCGACGCTCTCGTCGGCGATCTCCTTGCGGAGGACGGCGAGATTGTCGCCATAGAAGAGGTGGTTTTCGGGACGGTTTCGCATCCGTGGACGATGCGGGGGCGGCGGCGCGCTCGTCCAAGCCAGATGCATCCTGCGGCAGGAAATCAGCTCCGTTCCGGAGCTTTTGCACGGGCACCGCCGCCAACGCTACCGTCGTCCCGAGGCCTTAGGTCTTGGGCGACGGATCGTTTCCCTGCGGTTACCCCACGCCCCCGCCAGCCAGCGCCGCGAGCAGCAGCAGCGCGACGATGTTGGTGATCTTGATCATCGGGTTCACCGCCGGGCCGGCGGTGTCCTTGTACGGATCGCCGACCGTATCGCCGGTGATCGCGGCCTTGTGCGCCTCTGATCCCTTGCCGCCGTGATGGCCGTCCTCGATGTATTTCTTCGCATTGTCCCAAGCGCCGCCGCCGCTCGTCATCGAGATCGCGACGAACAGCCCTGAGACGATCACGCCAAGCAGCATGGCGCCGAGCGCGGCGAAACCGGCGGCCTGGCCCGCGACCGCGGTGATGATGAAATACACGGCGAGCGGCGACAGCACTGGCAGCAGCGAGGGCACGATCATCTCGCGGATCGCCGCCTTGGTCACGAGGTCGACCGTGCGCGCATAGTTCGGGCGGCTGGTGCCTAGCATGATGCCGGGATTGTTGCGGAACTGCTCGCGGACCTCCTCGACGACCGCGCCGGCCGCGCGACCGACTGCGGTCATGCCGAACGCGCCGAACAGATACGGGAGCAGCGCGCCGAGCAGCAGGCCGACGATGACGTACGGATTGGAGAGGCTGAAATCGACCGTGACGTCGGGGAAATAGGTCGCGAGATCGGTGGTGTACGCGCCGAACAGCACGAGCGCGGCCAACCCCGCTGAGCCGATCGCATAGCCCTTGGTGACCGCCTTGGTGGTGTTGCCGACCGCATCGAGCGCATCGGTGCGCTGGCGAACGTCGTCGGGCAGGCCGGCCATCTCGGCGATCCCGCCAGCATTGTCGGTGACCGGGCCATACGCATCGAGCGCGACGACCATGCCGGCCTGCGCGAGCATCGCGGTGGCGGCAAAGGCGATGCCGATGATCCCGGCGAGCTGGTACGCGACGATCACCGCGACGACGATCACCAGCGTCGGCAGCGCGGTGGATTCGAGGCTGATCGCGAGGCCCTGGATGACATTGGTGCCGTGGCCGGTCTCCGACGCCTTGGCGATCGACTGGACCGGGCGGTGGTTGGTGCCGGTGTAATATTCGGTGATCCACACGATCAGCCCGGTCACGACGAGGCCGATCATCATCGACCAGAACAGGTCCATGCCGGTGAAGCTCTGCGTCAGCGATGGCGCGGCTTGTGTGGTGAGATCGTCGGTGGCGGGATCGAGGAACCCGGCGCCGCCGATCACGCGGTGGAGGTCGCCGAGCACGTACTGCGTGGCGAGATAGATCGCCGGGATCGACAGGACCGTCGAGGTGAAGAAGCCCTTATAGAGCGCGCCCATGATCGAGCCCTTGCCGAGCCGGACCATGTACGTGCCGATGATCGAGGTGACGATGCACACCCCGCCGACGAGCAACGGGAGGGTCATCAGCCGCATGAGCTCGGCGCCGCTCGCCTGGATCAGCAGCGCAATCGAGATCATCGTCACGCCCAATGTGACGACATAGGTTTCGAACAGATCGGCGGCCATGCCCGCGCAATCGCCGACATTGTCGCCGACATTGTCCGCGATCACGGCCGGGTTGCGGGGGTCGTCCTCGGGGATGCCGGCCTCGACCTTGCCGACCAGATCCGCGCCGACGTCCGCCGCCTTGGTGAAGATGCCGCCGCCCAATCGCGCGAAGATCGAGATCAGCGACGCGCCGAATGCGAGGGCTGTGAGCGCCTCGACGATGATCCGGTCGTTGGGGGCGTGGCCTGCGGGTCCCGTGAGGTACCAGAAGAACGCGCTGATCGCGAGCAGCCCCAGACCCGCCACGAGCATGCCGGTGACCGCGCCGGAGCGGAACGCCATCGTCAGCCCGGCCTGCAACGACGTCCGCGCGGCCTCGGCAGTGCGGACGTTGGCGCGGACCGATATGTTCATGCCGACATAGCCCGCGACGCCCGACAGGACCGCGCCGATGACGAAGCCAATCGTCGAGATCATGCCGAGCGTGAAGAGGAGGATCGCCGCGACGATGACGCCGACGATCGCGATGGTGGTATATTGCCGCCCGAGATAGGCCTTCGCGCCTTCCTGGATGGCGGCCGCGATGTCCTGCATCTTCTCATTGCCGGGGGACGCGGCGAGCACCTGTCGACTGGTGACAAAGCCGTACAAGACGGCGATGACGCCGCAGATCATGGCCAAATAGACGATCGTCATACGGCGCTATCCCTCTTTTCAGGTCCTCTCCGGTCCCGACTTTGCCGAGTCCCGATGCAGGGAACCTATCAGTGCAGGGGCATTGCGCAAGTTATCCGCGCGGCGCGTGCTCATACCCTAGACTTGGCGGGAGCGGGACGGGCTTGCCCGAGTCGTGGAGCGTGAGCCCGGAGCCGGTCGAGAACGTACCGATCCGAGCGGCGTCGGTGACGAAATCTTGCGGTGCAGCGAAGAGGAGCTGATAGTCGTCGCCGGCCGTCGCCGCGGCCAGCCGGTCGCCGGCAAAGGCGCGGTAGGCGTCGGAGAGCGGAATGCGGGCAAGGTCGATCGTGACCGCGACGCCGCTGGCGCGCGCCATGCGGGCGGCGTCGATAAGCAGGCCATCGGATACGTCCATCATCGCGTGGACCTGGGGGCCGAGGATGCGGCCGTCCGCCAGGCGGGGTTGCGGGCGGCGGTAGGCGGCGAGCAACGCCGGCGGACCGTCCTTGCCTAGCGCGATCGCGAGTCCCGCGCCTGCGTCGCCGATCGTACCGGTGACATAGAGCGCATCGCCTCCTCGCGCGCCGTTGCGGGCAGGGGCGGCAGCGTCGCTTCCGAATGCGGTGACGGTGAGGATCCGCGGTGCGTTCGGCGGGAGCGTGACGGTGTCGCCGCCGATGATCCTCGTGTCGAAACTGGTCAGGACGTCGGCAAGACCTTCGAGGAACGCCCGGTCCCATGCGTCATCGCCGAGCGGGTAGTTGAGGAGGATACCCTCGGGCTTCGCGGCCTTGGCGGCGAGATCGGAGAGGTTGGTCGCGACCAGTTTCCACGCGACGTCCTGCGCGGGGTCGGTTTGGAGGAAATGGACGCCCTCAACGAGGGTGTCGGTCGTGACGACGAGCGGGCCAGAGTCCAGCAGCGCGGTGTCGTCGTTGAGGCCCCGCGCGGCCGGATGAAGCGGGAGCTTGCGAAGGGCAGCAATGAACTCGGCTTCAGTCACTCTACTGCTCCCTCTCCCCTCCGGGGAGAGGG
>JAJNQF010000008.1 GCA_021154945.1 Sphingomonas sp. | reverse complement strand
AAAGCGGGCAGCGCGGCGGTCCCAACCGATCCGCTACCCGATGCCGCGCCCGAGGCGACCGCCAAGACGCGCGAGCAGAAGCGGTTCGATCGCTACGACAAGGATCGCGACGCGCAGATCACGCGCGAGGAATATCTCGTTCAGCGGCGCAAGGCTTATGCGCGGCTGGACGTGGACGGCGACGGCAAGCTCTCGTTCGACGAGTGGGCGGTGAAGGCGACGACCAAGTTCGCCGACGCGGACCGTAACAAATCCGGGGCGATGACCGCGCCCGAATTTGCCACCACGGCGGTCAAGCGGAAGGGGCCAGCTCGGGTGAATTGTCCACCGGTTCAGGCTGTTGGGGAGGAGACTTGAGCCACTCTGCGAGCGCCGCACGGCCCCGGTCGGTGTACATCTTCTTGCGGTCGGTCTTCTTGGTCCGGCCGGGGATCGGTGGGAACAGGCCGAAGTTCACGTTCATCGGCTGATACGTCTCGGCCTCCGCGCCGCCGGTGATGTGCCCGAGCAACGCGCCGAGCGCGGTCGCGTAGGGCGGTGGCGTCAATGTCTTGCCGGTGAGTTCGGCCGCCGCGAACATCCCCGCGAGCATGCCGATCCCACAGCTTTCGATATACCCCTCGCACCCGGTGATCTGGCCGGCAAAGCGGATGTTCGGGCGTGATTTCAGCCGCAGCGTCTCGTCGAGCAGTTCGGGCGAGCGGATGAACGTGTTGCGGTGCAGCCCGCCGAGCCGCGCGAACTCGGCGTTCTCCAGACCGGGAATCGTGCGGAACAGGCGGACCTGGTCGGCGTGCTTGAGCTTGGTCTGGAAGCCGACGATGTTCCACAGCGTGCCCTGCGCGTTGTCCTGCCGAAGCTGGACGACCGCGTGCGGCCAACGCCCGGTCTTCGGGTTGTCGAGCCCGACGGGCTTCATCGGACCATAGCGCAGCGTGTCGATGCCGCGTTCCGCCATCACCTCGATCGGCATGCAGCCGTCGAAATAGGGCGTGTCCTTCTCCCACTCCTTGAATGGGGTCTTCTCGCCGTCGACCAGCCCCTGGTGGAAGGCCAGATACTGGTCCTTGTTCATCGGGCAGTTGATGTAATCCTTGCCCTCGCCCTTGTCCCAGCGCGACGCGAACCAGGCGGTGTCCATGTCGATCGAATCGCGGTGGACGATCGGGGCGAGCGCGTCGAAGAACGCAAGCGCCTCGCGGCCGGTCTCCGCGCCGATCCCGGCGGCGAGCGAGGCGGCCGTCAGCGGACCGGTGGCGATGATCGTCGGGCCGTCGGGCAGTGCGTCGACGCGTTCGCGGACCAGCGTGATGTTCGGATGCCGGTCGATCGCCTCCGTCACGCTGTTCGAGAAATTGTCGCGATCGACCGCGAGCGCCGAGCCGGCGGGGACGCGGTGGATGTCCGCCTGCCGCATGATCAGCGAGCCGAGCGTGCGCAGTTCCTGGTGAAGCAACCCGACGGCGTTGCTCTCGGCATCGTCCGAGCGGAAGCTGTTCGAGCAGACGAGTTCGGCGAGGCCGTCGGTCTGGTGCGCGGGCGTGCCTTCGCCGCTGCCGCGCATTTCGGACAGACGGACCTTGAGGCCGGCTTCGGCGAGTTGCCAGGCGGCTTCGGAACCGGCGAGGCCGCCGCCGATGACGTGAATATCGTGGGTCATTCCGGTCAGATAGCGCGGGACGCCTGGTCTGTCAGCGGTTGTCGTGCCAGCGGTGCAATACCACTTCGCCTTCATGACCCATCCCACGAAGATCTTCACGATCGGCTATGAAGCCACGACGATGGCCGATTTCCTCGGCGCGCTGAAGGCGGCGGGGGTGGAGCGGGTGATCGACGTCCGCGCGCTGCCGTTGTCGCGGCGGCCGGGGTTTTCGAAGACCTCGCTGGCCGCGTCGTTGCGCGAAGCCGAGATCGATTACGTGCATCTGAAGGCGCTCGGCACGCCGAAGCGCGGACGCGATGCGGCGAAGAAGGGCGATGTGGCGACCTTGACCGCGGTGTATGACGAGCAACTCGAACTCCCCGAGGCTCAGGCACAAGCCGCGATCATGCTGGGGTTGGCGGCGGAGAAGCCGAGCGCGCTACTCTGCTACGAGCGCGACCCGTGTCATTGTCACCGGACGCTTTTGTTGCGGGCGGTGGGCGAGGGGGCCGAGGTGGTGGATCTGTTTACGTAGAGGCTACTTTAGGAGGGCTTAGGTGAAGACGACCGGAGCGCACCGTCACCCCGGACTTGTTCCGGGGACCACGGTTCCGCGAACTTCACACCGCTGGCTACCTGGAACGGTGGATGCCGGAACAAGCCCGGCATGACGGAGGTATGTGGGTGGCGAGTCTCTCCACCTAGCATGTTGCATTGCAGCACTCCCTACGCTAACGCACCTCCACTCGCTTGGACCCGGTGCAATTCCGGGTGGCTATTCCGGCCGCCGATCCGCCGGACAACGCACCGACGCCTTCATTAAAGAACCGCCCGCGCAATCGCCGCGGTTCTCGCGTCCTTTGCGGATTTACACATGACATCACTTTCTCGTTACCGGGCCGAATGGTTCAGCGGCCCCACGGCTGCGCGCCGTGACGTCCTAGCCGGTATGGTCGGCACCTTCGCGCTGATCCCCGAGGTCATCGCCTTCTCGTTCGTCGCCGGCATCGATCCCGAAGTTGGCCTGTTCGCCTCATTCGTGATCGGCATCGTCATCGCGTTTGCAGGCGGCCGCCCCGCGATGATCTCCGGCGCGGCGGGGTCCGTCGCACTCGTCGCCGCTGCGCTCGTCCACGCCTATGGCCTGCAATATCTGCTCGTCGCCACGATCCTCGCCGGCGCACTCCAGATCGCGTTCGGGCTC
Source organism: Sphingomonas sp. (assembly GCA_021154945.1). Lineage (GTDB taxonomy): Bacteria > Pseudomonadota > Alphaproteobacteria > Sphingomonadales > Sphingomonadaceae > Sphingomonas. The sequence goes on along the minus strand of JAJNQF010000008.1, from coordinate 1,995 downwards.
GCCAAGCTCGACATACTGATGCGGTTCGTGTCGAAGTCGGTCCATGCTGGCTTCGTCAACGCGCTCGCGATCCTGATCTTCTCGGCGCAAGTGCCGCAGATGGTCGGCGTCAGCTGGCAGGCCTATGCGATGATCGCCGGCGGCCTCGCAATCATCTACCTAGTCCCGCGCATCTCCAGCGCGATCCCGTCGCCGCTGATCTGCATCGTCGTGCTCACCGCGATCGCGATGTGGGTCCCGATGCCCCTGAAGACGGTCGGCGATCTCGGCCGCCTGCCGGATTCGCTCCCCTCGTTCGGGCTGCCTGACGTGCCCCTGACCTGGGACACGTTGCGGATCGTAGCGCCCTATGCGTTTGCGATGGCCGCGGTCGGCTTGCTCGAATCGATGATGACCGCCAGCGTCGTCGACGAACTCACCGAGACCACCAGCTCGAAGGCGCGCGAATGCACCGGGCTCGGCCTCGCCAACATCGCGGCGGGCGCGTTCGGCGGCATCGCCGGGTGCGGGATGATCGGTCAGACCGTCGGCAATGTCCGCTACGGCGGCACCGGGCGGCTCTCGACGATGGTCGCGGGTGTGTTCCTTTTGATCGTCATGGTCCCGCTGCGGCCGTGGGTCGCGCAGGTGCCGGTTGCGGCGCTGGTCGCGATCATGATCATGGTGTCGATCAGCACCTTCTCCTGGGGCTCGCTCCGCGACCTCGCGCGCCATCCCAAGATGTCGAGCGTGGTGATGGTCGCCACCGTCGTCGTCACCGTGGCGACTCACGATTTGTCGCTCGGCGTCGGGGTCGGCGTGCTGCTCAGCGGCGTGTTCTTCGCGTGGAAGGTCACTCGGCTGATGGACGTCGCGATCGATCACGACGCGGCAAGCGACACGCGCATCTACCGGGTAAGCGGGCAGATCTTCTTCGCCAGCGCCGACATCTTCGCCGACCGCTTCGACCTCCGCGAGACAGCCCGCGCCGTCCGCATCGATCTGACCAACGCGCATCTCTGGGACGTCACGGCAGTCGCCGCGCTTGAAGATGTCGTCGGCAAGCTACGCCGCCACGGCCGCGAGGTCGAGGTCATCGGCCTCAACACGGCGAGTGCCACGCTGGTGGATCGCCACGCCCCGCTGATGATGGATCCGATCGGGGGCTAATGCTCGATCTTTGGGGCGGGCGAGAAATACGATGCTGTACGCGCCGCCCCGACACCCTACGTCGAGGGGGATGACGAAACTTCCAGATACCGGCCCAGTGTCGCTCACGCATCTCCAGCGGCTCGAGGCGGAGAGCATCCATATCTTGCGCGAGGTGGTCGCCGAGTGCGAGCGCCCGGTGATGCTCTACAGCGTCGGCAAGGACTCCGCGGTGATGCTGCATCTCGCGCGGAAGGCCTTCTATCCGTCGCCGCCGCCATTCCCGCTGCTGCATGTCGATACGACGTGGAAGTTCAAGGCGATGTACGATCTGCGCGACCGGATGGCGGCGGAGAGCGGCATGGAACTGCTCGTCTACAAGAACCCCGAGGCCGAGGCGCGCGGGATCAACCCGTTCGACCACGGCGCGCTCCACACCGATATGTGGAAGACGGAGGGGCTCAAGCAGGCGCTCGATCTCCACGGCTTCGATGCGGCGTTCGGCGGCGCACGGCGCGACGAGGAGAAGAGCCGCGCGAAGGAACGCGTCTTCTCGTTCCGTGCGGCGCATCATCGCTGGGATCCGAAGAAGCAGCGTCCCGAGCTGTGGAACCTCTATAATGCGCGGAAAGCCAAGGGCGAGAGCATCCGCGTCTTCCCGATCTCGAACTGGACGGAACTCGACGTCTGGCAATACATCCAGCTCGAGGACATCCCGATCGTCCCGCTCTATTTCGCCGCACCGCGCCCGACGGTCGAGCGCGACGGCATGCTGCTGATGGTCGACGACGATCGCTTCCGCCTGGAACCCGGCGAGGTGCCGGTCGAGCGCTCGATCCGCTTCCGCACGCTCGGCTGCTACCCGCT
>JAJNQF010000494.1 GCA_021154945.1 Sphingomonas sp. | reverse complement strand
CGGTACGTTTGGACGGTGTGCCTCGTCGGCCTGATGATCCTCGGAACGCCGGGAGCGACTGCCGCAAAGAATGCGCCAGCCAAACGCCTCGTCATAATTGATGACGACGTCGTTGGACTGAACGGTGCGCCCGTGCTGCTGCTCCAGGCGCCCGATGTCGAGGTGCTCGGGATCACGACGACGAGCGGCTCGGTATGGCGCGACACCGCCACGGCGTACGCATTGCGGACGGTCGAAATCCTCGGGCGTACCGACGTGCCGGTTGTGCCGGGCGCGACCTATCCGCTGCTCAACACCCAGGAGTCGACCAAGCGGTGGGAGGGGCTGTACGGACGGCTAGAGTTCAAGGGACCGTGGACCGAGCCCGTGTCCGGCAGTCCGGGCCAGCCGAGCCCGGGCGCGCCCTTGCCTTCGGTCGTGCCCAGCCTGCCGATCGGCGATCCGGTTACCAAGCCCTCCGGCGAGATCGCCGCCGCGTTTCTCGTCCGGATGGTGCGCGCACACCCCCGTCAGATCACGCTGTTCGCTACGGGTCCGATGACCAACATCGCGATCGCGCAGAGCCTCGATCCGAGTTTTGCCGCGAACGTGAAGGAACTGGTCTACATGGGCGGCAGCCTCAATCCGCAGCAGATGCTCGACACGCCGGCGGCGGCGGAGTTTGCGCGCGAGTTCGTCAATACGCCGCGGCGCGAATTCAATATCCGCTGGGACCCCGAAGCGGCGCGGATCATGGCGCACGGGGCGTGGCCGAAGGTGACGATGGTGCCGGTCGATCCGTCGACCGGGACCCAGTGGACGCGCAGCTTTCTCGACAGCTTGAAGCCCGCTCGTACCACGCTCACAGAAACGCTCCAGACCGGGCTCGAACCGGGTTTTCCGATGTGGGACGAGATTGCGGCGATGGTCTGGCTGGAGCCGTCGATCGTCACGCGCGGGGAGACGCTCTACATCGATTTCGAAACGAACCAGACCGCTGGCTACGGCGATACGCTGTCATGGCATGACGCGTACCGCCCGCACCTGGGAGAACGCGCGCAGCGCGTCGTGCTCCGTGTCGACCGCGCGAAGCTGGAGGCAGCCATGCGTGCTCTCTACATGCGGCCTTTGCCGCGCTGAACATCGCCGCGTCGACCACGCCGACTGGGGCAAAGATGTCGCGGTGGTCGGCAAAAGCGCATCGGGCCTGATCCGCCCTATTGCCGCACGTTACAGCGGTGTTACCGATCGGTGACGGGTCCGGGGCACACGGATCGACGCAGGAGGATGCTCGAAACCCAAGGGGGGACCATCCATGATTCGCTTGCCCGTTCGTACGTCTGCCATCGCCCGCCTGCTGGCCGCCAGCGCGCCGTTACTCGCTTTCGCCGTACCTGCCGCCGCACAGGACCAGGCCCCGACAGGCCAGGCCGTCGGTGCTCCGGACAGCGATCAGGGTCTAAGCGAGATCGTCGTGACAGCGACCCGCCGGCAGGAATCGTCGAAGGACGTCCCGCTCGCGGTCACCGCGATCAGGGGCGAGAAGCTCGACGTGCTCAACTCGAGCGGCCTCGACATCCGGTTCCTCGCCGGTCGCACGCCGAGCCTCCAGGTGGAGTCGTCGTTCGGCCGTACCTTCCCGCGCTTCTACATCCGCGGTCTCGGGAACACCGATTTTGATCCCAACGCCGCGCAGCCCGTCTCGGTCGTCTATGACGACGTCGCGCTCGAGAACCCGATGCTGAAGTCTTTCCCGGTCTTCGATCTGCAGAGCGTCGAGGTTCTTCGTGGTCCGCAGGGCACGTTGTTTGGGCGCAACACGCCAGCGGGTGTCGTGAAGATCAATTCCGCCAAGCCCAACCCCGACAAGGTGTCGGGCTATGCGACCGGGTCATGGGCGACCTACAACACCATCAACGGCGAGGCGGCGATCAATCTGCCGATCGGCAACGGTTTCGCGTTCCGCGCGTCTGGCTTGATCCAGTCGCGCGACGATTGGGTTACGAACGACTCCGCCACGGGTAACGCCGACCGCAAGCTCGAAGGCTATCGCGACGTCGCCGGCCGCTTCCAGCTCGGCTATACCAGCAGCGATTTCAACGCGTTGCTGAACGTCCACGTCCGCGACCTAACCGGGTCACCGCGCATCTTCCGCGCCGGGTTGTTCAAGCCGGGCACCAACGACTTCAACACCGGCTTCGACCCGAAGCATGCTTCGCTCGACGGCTATACCAGCCAGAGCCTGACGCAGTGGGGCACGAACCTCCGGCTCGACTATCACCTCGACGGCATCGGTACCTTCTACTCGGTCACCGGCTACGAGCAGGCCAAGGTCGAGAGCACCGGCGATGTCGACGGCGGCAACAACTACACGTTCCTCGGCGGGACGATCGGCGCCATCGACGTCGGGCTGTTCCCGTCGAACACCGGCGGCCTCACCAAGCCGAAGGAATTCAGCCAGGAACTGCGCTATGCCAGCGAGGACATGAACGGCATCCGCCTCCAGGGTGGTCTATATTATTTCCACCAGACGCTGCGCTACAACCAGTATGACTATGCGTTCGGCGGCACCGGTTCGCGCGCGACCGACCTGACGCAGGATATCTTCCACGACAATCGCAACGAGAATTACGGCGCCTTCGCGTCGATCGAGGCGAAGCCGACCGAGCTGCTGACGTTGCGCGCGGGTGTCCGTTACTCGCACGATTACCGCAACGACCTCGTCACCGCGCCGATTCCCGGCACCGGGATCAGCGACACTTTGCCAGCGCGCGCGGTCGTTCGCGGCTCGAACGTCACCTGGGATGCGAGTGCGACCTACGAACTGACGCCCGCGATCAACGTCTATTCGCGGCTGGCGACCGGTTATCAGGGCCCGGCGATCCAGGACCGCGTGACCTTCGGCAGCGTCCAGAGCACCGCGCCCAAGCAGACCACGTTCTCGGGCGAGAGCGGGTTCAAGGGCACGCTGCTCGACCGCAAGGTGAACTTCTCGCTCGACGCCTATTGGTACAGCACCAAGGACCTGCAGATCACCGCAGTCGGGGGCAGCAGCAATTCGGCGCGGCTGATCAGCGCGAACAAGGCGATCGGCTACGGGGTCGAGGGCGAGTTCGAGGCACGGCCATTGCCCGACCTGACGCTGACCGCGAGCGGCAGCTACAACTTCACCGAAATTCGCGATCCGAACATCGGCGTGGGGGTGTGCGCGACCTGCACGGTGCTCGATCCGATCGTCAACGGGTTCGCGATTATCGACGGCAACGATCTTCCCCAGGCGCCGCGCTGGATCGCCAACTGGACCGCGCGCTACGGCGTTCCGCTCGGTAACGGCGGGGAAGTCTATGCCTATACCGACTGGGTCTATCGCAGCAGCATCAACTTCTTCCTGTACGAAGCCGTCGAGTTCACGGGCAAATCGTCGCTCGAAGGCGGCCTGAAGGTCGGCTACAAATCGCCGCAGGGGTATGAAGTCGGCGCGTTCGTCCGCAACATCACCAACCAGTATCGCAGCATCAGCGCGATCGACTTCAACAATTTGA
>JAJNQF010000487.1 GCA_021154945.1 Sphingomonas sp. | reverse complement strand
GCCAAGCGGGAAGCCGCCGCCAATACCCTTGGCGACCGACATGATGTCGGGCGTGATGCCGTACAGCTCGTGCGCGAAGAATTTCCCCGTCCGGCCATAGCCGCACTGGACCTCGTCGAGCACCAGCAACAGGCCATGCTCGTCGCACGCCTTGCGCAGGCCGGTGAGGAACTCGTGGCTCGCCTGTCGGATACCGCCCTCGCCCTGGATCGGCTCGACCAGGAAGCCAGCGGTGTTGTCGTCGATCAGCGCCAGCGCGCCTTCGAGATCGTTGAACTTCGCATAGGCAAATCCCGGCAGCAGCGGCTCGAACCCGTCGCGCATCTTCGCCTGGTTGGTGGCCGAGATCGTCCCCAGCGTGCGCCCGTGGAACGCGGTGTCGAACGTGATCAGCGTGTGCCGCTGCGGATTACCGTTGGCGAAATGATAGCGCCGCGCGGTCTTGATCGCGCACTCGACAGCTTCCGCGCCCGAATTGGTGAAGAACACGGTGTCGGCGAACGTGTTATCGACGAGACGCTGCGCAAGATGCTCGCCCTGCGGCGACCCGTACAGGTTCGACACGTGCATCAGCGTCGCGGCCTGCTCGGCGATCGCCTTGGTCAGATGCGGATGCGCGTGGCCGAGCGCGTTGACCGCGATGCCGCTGGCGAAATCGAGATATTGCTGGCCGTCCTCGCCATAGAGGTACGCGCCCTCGCCTCGGACCGGACGCACGCCACACCGCGGGTAGACGGGCATGAGCGGGGTGATGGTCACAAGCGCTTCCTTTCCGAAACGAGAAGGGCGACCCACTGGCCGCCCGGAATGCCTAATACGGACGCAGGGGGAGACGCGTCAACCTCGGCGGACGCGCTATCGTGTCAGACTTTAGCTTGCCGCAACGCCTCGTTCATTCGCGACTGCCAGCCGGGACCGGTGGCGCGAAACTTGTCGAGCACATCTAGGTCGAGCCGTAGGGTAACGGCCTTCTTGGTAGGCGCGGCCTGCGGCCCGCGGCGACGGACCAGTAGCGCGGCGACCTCGGGCGGCAGCATTTCGGACGCGGGCCGGGCGCGCGCAAAATCCTCTTCGGTCCATTCGGGGTTCTCGTCGAAATCGGCCGGTGGGGGCGTTTTACTCATAGCGCCGCATCTCCTTATCGTGCGCCCTGCGAAAACTGATCACTCGCATGGTCGCCGCCCGTATCGTGAAAACCACGCAGAAGCCTCGTCCAGCGATCCGGCCATATGCGCGATACCGGATCTCTGCATAATCGTATCTATCGTCCAGCCGGATTTCCGGCTCGCTCTCGAACCCTTTGAAATCGGCGAGCGACAGCCCGTGCTTGGCGATGTTCGCCGCGTCTTTCTCTGGATCGAACGCGATTTCCATCTAGCCCCCCGGCTCAAATTGTCAATACGATTTGCACTAGGCGTCGATCGCTTCCTCGTCCATGCGGCCGGCGTTTTCCTGGATGAAGGCGAAGCGATGCGCGGGGTTGTTGCCCATCAGGCGGTCGACCAGGTCCTTTACCTGTGCGCGCTCCTCGTATTCCTGGGGCAGCGTGATGCGGAGCATGCCGCGGGTGGCGGGGTCCATCGTGGTTTCTCGGAGCTGGCTCGGGTTCATCTCGCCGAGGCCCTTGAAGCGGCCGACGTCGACTTTCTTGCCCTTGAACACGGTGCGTTCGAGTTCGGCGCGGTGGGCGTCGTCCCTCGCATAGACGCTCTTGGTGCCGACGGTCAGGCGGTAAAGTGGCGGTTGGGCGAGGTAGAGGTGCCCGCGGCGGACGAGTTCGGGCATCTCCTGGAAGAAGAACGTCATCAGCAGCGTCGCGATGTGCGCGCCGTCTACGTCGGCGTCGGTCATGATGACGATGCGTTCGTAGCGGAGCGTATCCGGGGTGCAGTCCTTCCGGGTGCCGCAGCCCAGCGCCAGCGTCAGGTCGGCGATTTCCTGGTTGGCGAAGATCTTGGCACTGGTGGCCGACGCGACGTTGAGGATCTTGCCGCGGATCGGAAGGATCGCCTGCGTTTTTCGGTCACGCGCCTGCTTCGCCGAGCCGCCTGCCGAATCGCCTTCGACGATGAAGAGCTCCGTACCCTCGGGCGAGTTGGCGGAGCAGTCGGTGAGCTTGCCCGGCAGGCGCAGTTTGCGCGCGGAGGTGGCGGTCTTGCGCTTGACGTCGCGTTCCTGCTTGCGGCGCAGGCGTTCGTCCATCCGCTCCAGCACATAGTTCAGCAGCGCCTTGCCGCGCTCCATATTGTGGCTGAGGAAATGGTCGAAATGGTCGCGGACCGCCTTCTCGACGAGGCCGGCGGCTTCGGGGCTGGTCAGACGATCCTTGGTCTGGCTCTGGAATTGCGGTTCGCGGATGAAGACCGACAGCATCAGCTCGCTGCCGACCATGACGTCGTCCGCGCTGATATCCTTGGTCTTCTTGTTCCCGACGAGATCGCCGAACGCGCGCAGGCCGCGGACGAGTGCCTGGCGCAGGCCCTGCTCATGCGTGCCGCCGTCGGGGGTCGGGATGGTGTTGCAATACCAGCTGTACGAGCCGTCGCTCCACAGCGGCCACGCGACCGCCCATTCGACGCGGCCCTGCGTTTCGCCGTTCGCGCTCGGGAAATCCTGCGAGCCCGAGAAGAAGTCGGAGGTCGCGCATTCGCGGCCGGCGATCTGGTCGCGCAGGTGATCGGCTAGGCCGCCGGGGAATTGGAACACGGCCTGCGGGGGCGTGTCGTCGCCGATCAGCTCGGGTGCGCAGTGCCAGCGGATCTCGACACCCGCGAAGAGATACGCCTTCGAGCGGACGAGCTTGTAGAGTCGCTGCGGCTTGAAGTTCAGTTCGCTGCCGAAGATCTCGGTATCGGGCGTGAACGCGACGCTCGTCCCGCGGCGGTTGGGCGTCGGGCCGAGATGCTCGATCGGGCCGAGTGTCTGGCCCTTGGCGAAGCGCTGGCGGTAGAGTTGGCGATCGCGCGCGACCTCGACGACGGTGTCGGACGAGAGCGCGTTGACCACACTGATACCGACGCCGTGCAGGCCTCCGCTCGTCGCATAGGCCTTCCCCGCGAACTTGCCGCCCGAGTGGAGCGTCGAGAGGATCACCTCCAGCGCGGACTTGTCGGGGAATTTCGGATGCGGGTCGACCGGAATGCCGCGGCCGTTGTCGACGATCGTCAGGCGATTGTTCGCCTCCAGCGTGACCTCGATCCGCGTCGCGTGGCCGGCAACCGCCTCGTCCATCGCATTGTCGAGCACTTCCGCGGCGAGGTGATGTAGCGCGCGCTCGTCGGTGCCGCCGACATACATGCCGGGGCGGCGACGGACGGGTTCGAGGCCTTCGAGCACCTCGATCGAGGAGGCATCATAGGTATTGGCGGCGGTCTTGCCGGCGCCGGGCGTCGAGGGGGACGCAAACAGATCTTCAGCCATGGCGAGAGCGTAGCCGGACGCGTTGGACAAAGCCACAGGCTCCGTTTGTTCTCCCTGTTGCGAGAAAGCCACATCGACGCAGATTGTTGTGCTCACTGCATAATTTTCCGCGATCGGCCGTTTATGAAAAACCTGTCATGAAGTTTCCGGGAGTGAATATGACTAAGACGATGATGGTGGCGCTAGCAGGCGTTGCCGCTTTGGGGTTCGCGGCACCCGCCGCCGCCCAGGACATGACCGACGATGCGCCGTTCAGCGGTGTCTATGTCGGCGGTTCCTTCGGCTATGACGTGCAGCCCAACGACAATGGCGAGTCGATCGCATTCGATCGCAATCTGGATGGCGTCTTCGGCGACACCATCTCGACTGCGACCGCCGCCAACGCGTTCTCGCCGGGCTTCTGCAACGGTCGCGCGACCAGCAACACCGCCCCTGCCGCTGGTGGCCGTGGCTGCCGTAGCGACAAGGATGGCATCGGCTATTCGGCACGGGTCGGCGCGGATTACCAGCGCGGCAACATCGTCGTCGGCGTGGTCGGTGAGTTCGGCAAGAACGAGATCAGCGACAGCGTCTCGGCGTTCAGCACCACGCCCGCCTTCTACACGATGACGCGCGACCTGAAATGGGAAGCATCGGCACGCGGCCGCCTGGGCTATGCGGCGAACACGACGCTGTTCTACGGCACGTTCGGCGTCGGCTATGCCAACATCGATAACAGCTTCACGACCGGCAACACCGCCAACACCTTCACTACCAACGGTGGCAGCAAGGAATGGGGCATCGTCGGTGGCGGCGGCATCGAGCAGAAGCTGGGTCGCAACTTCTCGGTCGGTCTTGAGTACCAGTATCACCAGTATCAGGACAACGACTACCGCGTCCGCGCAGCCGGCGGCCCCGCTGGCGGCCCCTTCACGCGCGGCAACGCATCGGGCACCGACTTCCGTCGCGACTCGCAGGACTTCCGTTGGCACAGCCTGCGCGCCACGGCTGCGTTCAGGTTCTAAGGCGCAGGGCGGCCTGCACCAAGCTGGTGCAGGACTCGCCCAAGCCCGGCCGGCGCGGCGCGGCGCGGCGCGGCGCGCCGCGTCCGACGACATGGGCTTTGCCCATGGCTAGCGTGATATGAAAAAGGCCGCTTCCTCGGACAAGGGAGCGGCCTTTTCTTGTTCGCGATGCCTTGGCTACCGTCCTGCCCAGCGCGACATTGGTCTGCCGCTGATCCGCTAGCGTGTTTCCCCGCGAAGGCGGGGACCCAGACTGGGCTCCCGCCTTCGCGGGAGAACAAGGCAAAGATGCTCGCCAGCAAACACAGGA
>JAJNQF010000486.1 GCA_021154945.1 Sphingomonas sp. | reverse complement strand
CCTCCCCCTCCGTCACCTTCGGTGCCACCTCCCCCTGGCGGGGGAGGATCGCTAGGTTGGGGAGACGTCGATTGGCTCTTTGCCATCAATCTAACCGAAAGCCGCACCACCTCACCAAAACCACCTCCCCGGCGAAAGGCCGGGGTCCAGTTGGGAAACGTTGCTGACGACGGTTGCGCGCCGTTGCTAGGACCTTTCCAACTGGGCCCCGGCCTCCGCCGGGGAGGTGCACTTTCTCTGATAGACGATACCCGCCGCATAAATCCCGTGAGATCATGTGCAAAGGCGGGCGCCCGCCCCCCATCGCACCGGAGGCTGGCAAGCGCGCGCTAACCTGCTAGACGCTGCGGCAGTAATCATGGCGTCCGATCCCTCCCCCAACTCGACGACGGCGACAGGCCGCACCAGCGACCGGCTACGCGGCGGGTTCGCGCGCGCCTGGTCGAGCCGCTGGACCAAGGCCGCGCTGGCGCTTGGCGTGCTCGGCGTCGTCGCGATCTTCGCGTTCTGGTTCGCGGTCATGCGCGACCTGCCATCCGTGGATACGCTGCGCACCTACGAGCCGCCGCTGCCGACCAATGTGCGCGGGATCGATGGTGCGCCGATCCACAGCTACGCGCGTGAGCGGCGCGTCGAGTTGAGCTACGCCGAATATCCGCCGCTGCTGGTGAAGGCGTTTCTCGCCGCGGAGGACAAGTCGTTCTTCGAGCATCACGGCGTCGACTATCCCGGCCTCGCCGGTGCGGTGTACGACTATGTGACCAAGCTCGGCACCGGCAAGCGCGCCAAGGGTGGCTCGACGATCACGCAGCAGGTCGCCAAGAACCTGTTGATCGGCAACGCCTATTCGCCGTCGCGCAAACTGCGCGAGGCGGTGCTGGCGTACAAGATCGAGGACACGCTGACCAAGCCGCAGATCCTGGAGCTGTACCTCAACCAGATCGCGCTCGGGCGTAACGCGTTCGGCGTCGAGGCCGCGAGCCATGCGTATTTCGACAAGGAACTCGACCAGCTCGACCTCGCGCAGATGGCGTATCTCGCGATCCTGCCCAAGGGTCCGTCCAACTACGATCCGGTGCGCAATACCGAGCGCGCGATGATCCGGCGCAACTCTGTGCTGAACCGGATGCTCGACAACGGCTTCATCACGCGTGCGCAGCGTGATCAGGCGAATGCGGAGCCGCTCGGCGCGGTGTTGCGGCGTACGCCGAAGTTCCAGAGCGTCGGCGGCTATTTCGTGGAGGAAGTCCGCCGGCAGCTGATGGCGAAGTTCGGCGAAAGCGCGAAGGATGGGCCGTACAGCGTCTATTCGGGCGGGCTGTGGGTGCGAACGTCGTTCGACGCGCGGCTGCAGGACCTGGCCCAGCAGGCGTTGCGCGACGGGCTGGTGCGGTTCGACAGCGGACGCGGCTGGAACGGCCCCATTCGCCATGTCGAGATCGAGGGCGACAACTGGCTCCAGCCGTTGCTCAACAGCAATATCGCGCTCGATTACCGGAATTGGGTCGCGGCGATCGTGACGGGTAAGGACGGGAATGCCTGGAGCCTGGGCTTCCGCACCGGCAAGACCGGCACATTGCCGCGCTATGCGGCGCAGATGGCGGTGCGCGGCAAGGGCGGCAACGCGTTCGGCGCGATCAAGGTCGGCGACATCATCGCAGTGGCACCGGAAGGCGGCCAGTTCGCGTTGCGGGCGATCCCCAAGGTGTCGGGTGCGTTCGTCGTCGAAGAGCCGGCTTCGGGCCGCGTGCTGGCGATGCAGGGTGGCTTCGACGACCGGTTGCAGGCGTTCAACCGCGCGACTCAGGCGATGCGCCAGCCGGGTTCGACCATCAAGCCGATCGTCTACTCCGCCGCGCTCGACAACGGTATGACGCCGGCGTCGATCATCGTCGACGGGCCGTTCTGCGTGTATCAGGGCGCGCGGCTTGGGCAGAAATGCTTCCGTAACTTCGGCAATTCGCGCGGCGCCGGGCCACACACGATGCGCTGGGGCATCGAGCAGTCGCGCAACCTGATGACCGTGCGGACCGCCGCGCAGACGGGCATGCCGAAGGTGGTCGCGACCATCAAGAAGATGGGGGTCGGCGATTATGCGCCCTACCTCTCGTTCGCGCTCGGCGCCGGCGAGACGACCGTCGGGCGTATGGTCAACGCGTATTCGATCTTGGCGAACAACGGCAAAGGCGGCCCGCCGTCGCTGATCGACTTCGTCCAGGACCGTCATGGCAAGGTGATCTGGCCGGAGAACTGGCGTCCGTGCGACCGGTGCAACGCGCCCGATTGGGACGGCAAGCCGATGCCGCGCCCGGTTACGCGCCAGCGCCAGGTGCTCGACGCGATGACGGCCTACCAGATGGTCCACATCACCGAGGGTGTCGTCCAGCGCGGTACCGCGGTGACGCTCCGCGATCTCGATCGACCGATGTTCGGCAAGACCGGGACGAACAATGGCCCGACCGACGTGTGGTTCATCGGCGGCACGCCGCAGTTCGTCGGCGGCCTGTATATCGGCTTCGATACGCCGCGGAATCTCGGTGGTGCGGCACAGGGCGGGACGCTCGCCGCGCCGATCTTCAAGCAGTTCGCGGTGAAGGCGTATGAGAACCTGCCCAAGCTGCCATTCCGCGCGCCCGCCGGAATCCGCATGGTCCGGATCGATCGCGGGAGCGGCCGCCCGGTCTATGGCACGTGGCCGAACACCGACGATCCGAAGCCGGCGGTGATCTGGGAAGCGTTCAAGCCGGAGAGCGAACCACGCCGTGCTGCTCGGCGTTCCGATGCCGCCCCGGCCGCGGCGGCGACCACCACCGCGGTGAAGAAGGCCGAAGCCCCGCGCGACAGCGATTTCTTGCAAAGACAAGGCGGAATCTACTAGCGCCCTTATATAGACGTCATCGCACATCAATCCGTCATCCCAGCAAACGCTGGGATCTCGTGGTAAGGGAGGACACTCCTCGCCGCAGGAGATGCCAGCTTTCGCTGGCATGACGAAGACCGGAGAATACCCATGCGCGCCGAAGCGCAGGCTCACGTAGACACCATCAACGACGCGCTGGCGCTGCTGCGCCGCTTCCTCGACTGGGACCGCGCGCTGCGTCGTCTCGACGAGCTGAACGCGCGCGTCGAGGATCAGGCGCTCTGGTCCGATCCCAAGGCCGCCCAGGAGGTAATGCGCGAGCGTCGTCGTCTCGACGAGGCGATCAGCGCGACGCGTGCGATCCAGAGCGAACTGTCGGACACGGCCGAGTTGATCGAGATGGCGGAGGCCGAGGGCGATACCGCGATGGAAGCGGACGGCGTCGCCGCGCTCGCCGAACTCGCCGCCCGCGCAGACAAGGACAAGATCAAGGCGCTGCTTGCGGGCGAGGCCGATGCCAACGACACCTATATCGAGGTCAATGCCGGCGCGGGCGGGACCGAGAGCCAGGACTGGGCGGGCATGCTCAGCCGGATGTATTCGCGCTGGGGCGAGCGCCACGGCCTGAAGGTCGAGCTGATCGACCAGCATTCGGGCGAGCAGGCCGGCATCAAGTCCGCCACGCTGCTGCTGAAAGGCGAGAACGCGTACGGCTATGCCAAGACCGAGAGCGGCGTCCACCGGCTGGTCCGGATCAGCCCGTACGACTCGGCAGCGCGGCGGCACACGTCGTTCGCCAGCGTCTGGGTGTACCCGGTCGTCGACGACAATATCGAGGTCGAGTACAACGAGAGCGACCTGCGCATCGACACGTATCGTGCGTCGGGCGCCGGCGGCCAGCACATCAACACGACCGATTCGGCGGTGCGTATCACGCACATCCCGACCGGCATCGTCGTGCAGTGCCAGAACCAGCGCTCGCAACACAAGAACAAGGCCGAGGCCTACAACCAGCTCCGCGCGCGTCTGTACGAGCGCGAACTGGCGATCCGCGAGACTGCGGCGAACGCGGAGAATGCCGGCAAGACCGATATCGGCTGGGGTCACCAGATCCGCAGTTACGTGCTCCAGCCGTACCAGATGGTGAAGGACCTGCGCACCGGCGTCGTATCGACGAGCCCCTCGGACGTGCTCGACGGCGACCTCGAAATGTTCATGGCGGCGGCGCTGTCGCAGCGCGTGACGGGCGAGGCCGTCGAGGTGGAGGACGTCGATTGAAGCTCAAGGGTGCCCTTGCCCTGATGCTGTCGCCGGTATTCCTGCTCCCATTATTCGCATTGGGCGCGTGCGACGGCAGCAAGCCGCTGATCAAGCGCGAGCCGAAGGAGCCGGTGTTCCCCGCCGCCGACCGTCCGGTCGCGTCGATCGTCTCGTCGCGCTGGTCTAACGAAGAAGCCCGCGACCGTCTCAACGAGGCGGGTGAAGTCATGAACAAGGCCGAGATCAGCAAGGGCATGACGGTCGCGGACATCGGCGCGGGCGAAGGCTATTACACGATCCGCATGGCGGCGCGGGTCGGTAAGGACGGCCGCGTGCTCGCCGAGGACATCGTCGCGAGCGTCCGGGACACGCTGGCGGAACGCGTCGCGCGCGAGGATCTGGCGAACGTCAGCGTGAAGCTGGGCGAGCCGAACGACCCCAAGCTGCCCGAGGCGAGCTTCGACCGGGTGCTGATGGTGCACATGTATCACGAGATCGAGCAGCCATACGAGTTCCTGTGGCGGTTGCGGCCGTCGCTGAAGCCCGACGGGCTGGTGGTGGTGGTCGATGCGAACCGCCGGACGCAGGACCACGGCACGCCGCCGGCACTGTTGAAGTGCGAGTTCGCGGCCGTAGGGTACACGCAGGTGGATATGGACGACATGCCGTCGGCGGGCGGCTATCTGGCGACGTTCAAGGCGACCGGGCCGCGGCCGAAGCCTGAGGCGATCCGGGCTTGCCGGTTGAAGTGAGATTGGGTTTTGGCTTCGGCCGCGGTTCCGATCGCAAGCCCTGACCTAACCAACTGCACCACCCCGGCGAAGGCCGGGGCCCAATTGGAAAGGTCGCAGTAACGGCGTCCCGCGCTTCGTTGGCAACGTC
>JAJNQF010000472.1 GCA_021154945.1 Sphingomonas sp. | reverse complement strand
ACTAAAGCAGCTCCACCACCACCTCACCGTCAACAACCGCCGCAACCCGAACCCGCGCACCAACGCCCGCATCCTTACCACGAGCTGGCCAGCTTCCATCGCCCACCAGCACGCGCCCGCGGCCGCCGACGATCGCCGTTTCGACAACGACGACTTGCCCCACCAGTCTCGCGGACCGATCGTTCAACATCGGATCGCCACCCTCGACCGGGTAATCGCGGTACCAGCGCTTCCCGATCAGCACCGTCACCGCGCTCCAAACCGCAAACGCGCCCAACTGAACGGCCACCGGCAAATCCGGCAACACGAACACCGCCACCCCGGTCACCGCCGCGGCGATGGCGAGAAACACCAGGAACACCCCCGGCACCGCCAGTTCCGCGATCCCGAGCACCAGCGCCGCGATCAGCCACGCGCCCGCGGCACCACCGACCACGTCCATCAGCTTTTCGGAACCTCGGTCGACTTCGACAACTCGAACGGCCCACGAGCGGCAGGCTTGGCCGGCGGTGACGCGACCGCATCGCGCAGCGCATCCTTCGCCAGTTCGCCGATTCCCCCAAGCGTCCCCATCAGCTGCGTAGCCTCGACCGGAAACAGGATCGTCTTCGCATTGGGCGAGGTCGCGAATTTGCCGATCGCCTCGACATATTTCTGCGCGATGAAATAGTTGATCGCCTGCGCGCCACCCTCCTCGATCGCCTGAGACACCGCCCGCGTCGCCGAAGCCTCGGCAACCGCCGCCCGCTCACGCGCCTCCGCGTCACGGAACGCCGACTCCTTCCGCCCCTCGGACTCGAGGATCCGCGCCTGCTTTTGCCCCTCGGCGCGAAGGATCTCCGAAGCACGCGAACCTTCTGCATCGAGAATGTTCGCCCGCTTCTCACGCTCGGCCTTCATCTGCCGCCCCATCGCATTCACGATGTCGGCCGGCGGACGGATGTCCTTGATCTCGACCCGCGTGATCTTCACCCCCCAAGGCGTCGTCGCATGATCGACGACGTTGAGCAGACGCGCGTTGATCTCGTCGCGCTTCGACAGCGTCTCGTCGAGGTCCATCGATCCCATCACCGTCCGCAGGTTCGTCGTCGTGAGCTGCAACAGCGCCTGGTACAGGTCCGACACCTCGTACGCCGCCTTGGCCGAGTCGAGCACCTGGAAGAACACGACCCCGTCGGTCGAGATCATCGCATTGTCCTTGGTGATGATCTCCTGGCCGGGGATATCGATCACCTGCTCCATCATGTTCACCTTCCGCCCGACGCGGTAGAAGAACGCGGGGTAGAAATTGAAGCCGGGCCGCGCGACCGTGGTGAAGCGGCCGAAATGCTCGATCGTGTATTGATAGCCCTGGCGGACGATCTTGATGCTGGTGAAGAGGTACAGCAGTACCAGCGCCAGTGCGAGCGCGGCAACGATCAGGCCCATCGGTTCATCCCCCATCCGTGTATCGCACCGCTATAGCACGTCGCGCGCTACAGGGCCTAGCCGTGCGCGCGCGCTTTGGTTACATGGCGCGCCACCTCACACCCAGGAACGGCAGCTCTCATGGATATCCGCCTCGGCCTCACATTCGACGACGTCCTCCTGTATCCGGGGGAATCGGACGTGCTGCCAAGCCAGGCCGATACCCGGACGCAGGTGACGCGCGGCATCGCGCTCAACATCCCGATCCTGTCCTCCGCGATGGACACCGTCACCGAAGCCGACATGGCGATCGTCATGGCGCAGCTCGGCGGCATCGGTGTGCTCCACCGCAATCTGACGATCGAGGAGCAGGTGGTGGCCGTGCGCCAGGTCAAGCGCTTCGAATCGGGCATGGTGGTCAACCCGATCACGATCAGGCCGACCGCGACTCTCGGCGAGGCGCAGGCGCTGATGTCGGGCCACCGGATCAGCGGCATCCCGGTGGTCGAGGCGGACGGCAAGCTCGTCGGTATCCTCACCAACCGCGACGTGCGTTTTGCGGGCGATCCGAAACAGCCGGTCAGCGAGCTGATGACGCATGAGAACCTCGCCACCGTCTCGACCGAAGTCGGCAAGGAAGAGGCGCGCCGCCTGCTCCATGCCCGCCGGATCGAGAAGCTGCTGGTGGTCGACGCGCAGTATCGCTGCGTCGGGCTGATCACCGTCAAGGACATCGAGAAGGCGGTGATGTTCCCGGATGCGACCAAGGACGAGGCAGGCCGGCTGCGCGTCGCGGCGGCGACGACTGTCGGCGACAAGGGCTTCGACCGGACCGAACAGCTGGTCGACGCCGGCTGCGACCTGATCGTGATCGACACCGCTCACGGCCACAACCGCGACGTCGGCCGCGCGGTCGAGCGCGTGAAGAAGCTCTCCAACTCGGTCCAGGTCGTCGCGGGCAACGTCGCCACCGGCGAAGCCACGCGCGCGCTGATCGATGCGGGCGCGGACGGGATCAAGGTCGGCATCGGCCCCGGCTCGATCTGCACGACGCGGGTGGTAGCTGGCGTCGGCGTGCCGCAGCTGACCGCGGTGATGGATTGCGCGGAGGCTGGCCACAAGGCTGGCGTGCCGGTTATC
>JAJNQF010000463.1 GCA_021154945.1 Sphingomonas sp. | reverse complement strand
GGGGAGGCGATCGCGCTCGCCAAATCGCGTACGCTCGGCGAGACCGGGTGGTTCGACATGGCGACGATCGCCAGGATTGCCGACGAGCACCGGATGGGTCGCGCCGAGCACGGGCGGACGTTGTGGCAGTTCGTGATGCTTGAGCGGTCGATGAAGCGGATGTTCGGGTAACTCCCAATCCTCCCCCGCCAGCGCTTCGCGGAACCACGCGCTGATCGGCGTCACGAAGCCCATCTTCTGGCGATAGAGGATCTCGCGCGGCAGATACGGCTCCATCGCCTTCTTCATCAGCCATTTGCCCTCGCCGTGCCGCAACCGCATGTTCGCGGGCAGCGTCGCGCAGAACTCGATCAGCCGGTGGTCGAGCAACGGTTCGCGCGCTTCGAGCCCGACCGCCATGCTGGTGCGATCGACCTTGGTCAGGATGTCGCCGGGCAACCAGTGCTTGATGTCGGCATATTGCGCGCGGTCGATCGCATCGCGCGCCGGCGCATTGGCCATCGCCGCGACATAGCGATCCTCGGCACGATACCCGCCGAGCGTGGCGCGGGCACCGGGGGTGAAAAGGTGTCCGCGCAGCTCGGGCGTGGTGACGCCGACCGACCGCGCATACGCCTCGCCCCCATCTTGCGCGAGCGCGAGCAGCGTCGATTTCGCGCGCAGCGGCCGCGGCGCCCAATCGGCCTTGGGATAAAAGCGGCCGAGCGTGCCGAACACGTCCGCGCGCAGATGCGCCGGGAGCAGCCCGCGGACACGCTCCTCGACGGACTGGAACTTGTAGCGACGATAGCCGGCGAGCGCCTCGTCCGCACCGTCGCCCGACAGCGCCACGGTGACGCTCTCGCGGGCCAGCGCGCAGACCTGATACGTCGCCAGCGCAGAGGCGTCGGCGAAAGGTTCGTCGAAGCTCGCGACCAGCGTGTCGATCAGCGAGACGTCGCCGGACTGGACCACGCGCTCGCGGTGATCGGTGGCGAAACGCCGCGCCACGGTGGTGGCGAAGCTGCGCTCGTCATGGCCCGCTTCGTCGAAGCCGATCGTGCAGGTACGCACCGCCTTGGGGCTTGCCTCGGCCATCAGCGCGACGACCGCCGAGCTGTCGACGCCGCCCGACAGGAACGCACCGAGCGGCACGTCGGCGACCATCCGCGAGCGCACGCCCGCGCGCATCCGGTCGACCAGTTCCTCGCCGAGCGCCTTGGCAGAGCCGGTCGCGCGATTGGAGAAATCGATGTCCCACCATTTGCGCGGTTGCGGCACCGGGCGCCCGCGCTCGACCAGCAGGAAATGCCCCGCCGCCAGCTTCTTCACGCCCGCGACGATGCAGGAATCGTCGGGGACATAGCCGAGCGCAAGGTAATCCTCGACCGCACTCAGATCGGGCACGCGCCGTAACTGCGGATGCGCGAGCAGGCCCTTCAGTTCGGAGGCGAAGGCGAGCGAGCCGTCGGCGAGTTCAACGTAGAAAAGCGGCTTCACCCCCATCCGGTCGCGCGCGAGGAATAGCGTGTGCGCGGCGGAATCGTGGATCCCGAACGCGAACATGCCGTTCAGCCGGTCGAGCATCGACGGCCCCCAGGCGCGCCACGCGTGGAGCAGGACTTCGGTATCGCCCGCCGTACGGAAGATCGCGCCCTTGGCGATCAACTCGTCACGCAGTTCGGCAAAATTATAGACCTCGCCATTATAGGTGATCGTCAGCGAGCCGTCCGACATCGGCTGCGGCGAGCCTTCGAGGTCGATGATCGACAGCCGACGATGGCCGAGCCCCACGCCCGGCGCGGTCCAGATGCCGTCGCCGTCGGGCCCGCGATGCGCCAGCGCGGCGATCATCGCGTGGACGCGGTTGGGATCGACCGGCTTGGGCGTACCCGGGTGGAAGATCCCGGCGATGCCGCACATCTAGCGCATCCCCGCGGCGCGATCGGCAACTGTAGCGATCGGCCCCAATGCGGCGAGGAAGCGCGCGATCGGACGCGGATCGGCGCCCTCGACCGACAGGTGGACCGCCACCGCGCGTTGCGGACCGCCGAGCAGCCGCGCCTTCATCGTCTCGATCTTCACCAGCGTCTCGTCCTGCGTGGTCGTGTCGCCGATCCGGTACCACGTCGCGACGATCCGCTCTACGGGCCCCGGCGCGGTGATCCGCATCGCCGAACCGCCTGCCCCCGCCCTGTCCACGATATCGGGCAGATCGGCGACCCGGACCCAGCGATCCTCCTGCCGCAGGACGCCCGTGCCGAACGCGATCAGCTCCTTGCCCTCATGCTGGTTGCCGAACACCGCGATGCTCATGTCGACGGTCGCGCCCGATACGTCGGCATAGCGGCCGAACAGATAATGGTCCGCGCCCGGATGGTAGGGCGTCCAGGGCGCACGCGTGCTGACCGGAACGCGGTGCCAGCCGGGGATGTCGGGCAGGTCGATATGCGCGGGCAGCGGCTGCGCGCGACCGGCGATGGCGGCGCTCCAGCTCGGGAAGATCGCGACCGTCGCCAGGACGAGTGCGGTGGCGATCAGCAGCTCGGTGCGGTGTCGTGGCACCGCCTGAAGCGCTGCCGGATCGAACGCGGGATCGTCGGGGGCCCGGTCGAACCAGCGCCAGCCGATCGCCAGCACCGCGGCCATGACGAGCGCGAAGAACACCCAGCCATAGACGATATGGTCGAACCCGGTGGCGGCTTCGATCGAGGTCAGGTCCGCCGCCCAGATCGTCCCGAACGCGCGGAACCCGTTGGCGATGACCGGCACGACCACCGAGACGGCCAGGAAGATCGCGCGGCGCCTCCACGACAGAAAGCAGAGATTGGCGACCAACACCCCGAACGCGACCATCGCGATGACGAATTTGGCGCCCGAACATGCTTCGGCAACCTCGAAATAATAGCGGCCGGCGTGGATCAGCACGCCGTCGACGACCGCGGGTACGCCGACCAGGTGCAGCAGCGGCATGACGATCGCGACCGTGATGGTCTGCAAGGGTGGTTCGAGGCCCTCGCCGAACGGCACGAGGAAGACCGCGTAGCAAAGCGGGAACAGCAGCCCGCGCGCGACATTGGGGCCGAGGATCGTGACTACCGCGCCCTGCAGCATCAGGACCAACCCGAGCTGGCGCGCGAAACCGACCGAGCCGGCGTCGCCCAACAGCCAGCCGAACCCACCGATCGCGACCAGCGCGAGGCCCGGCCACCAGCCGGTCGGGGTGAGTTGGGCGAGTTCCGCGCGGCGCTGCCAGATCAGCCACGCGACGACCGGACCGATGAACAGGCAATGCCCGAAGGTCGTGCTGTTCCACCAGATCTGCACGAGATCGCGTACGTCGCTGTGAAACACCAGCAGGATCAGGACGAACGCGACCGCCAGCGCGATGCCGTGTCGGCGCCACGCGGTCATGCGGTCAGGCCGAGCAGCGCGTCGAGCGGGGCGAGGCGCGCGTCCCAGCCGTAGCGGCGGATGACCTGCGCCCGGGCGGCGGCGCCGAGCGTGGCCGCGGCGTCCGGCGCGTCGAGCACCGCGATCACCTGATCGGCGAAGTCCTGCGCGGTGCCGGCGACGCGGATGGTGTCGGCGTGGTCGATCCCTTCGGCGGCGGCGGCGGAGGCCACGACGGGACGTGCCATCGCCATCGCCTCGAGCACCTTGTTCTGGATCCCGCGCGCGAGTTTCAGCGGCGCGACGCACACGTCCGCGGCGGCGAGCCAGCCACGGACGTCGTCGACCGCGCCGGTGACGGTGACATGGTCGCTGGCGAGCGCCTGCACCGCGGGCGTCGGTGCGCGGCCGACGATCGCGAAGCGCGCGGAGTGGCGTTGGCGGACCAGCGGGAGGATGTCGCGCGCGAACCAGGTTACCGCGTCGATGTTGGGGCGATAATCCATCTGGCCGGTGAAGACGATGAGCGCTCCTTCGCCCTTCCCTGGAAGGGAGGGGTTGGGGGTGGATCGGCCGGCTTGGGTCACAACCGCTTGCGCCTGCGGAAACCGACCC
>JAJNQF010000431.1 GCA_021154945.1 Sphingomonas sp. | reverse complement strand
AAGGCGCCGGGCATCATCCCGCGCCAGTCGGTCAGCGAGCCGGTCCAGACCGGTCTCAAGGCGATCGACGCACTCGTTCCCGTCGGCCGTGGCCAGCGCGAGCTGATCATCGGCGATCGCCAGACCGGCAAGTCCGCCGTCGCGATCGACGCGTTCATCAACCAGAAGACCGCAAACGCGGGCGACGACGAGTCGAAGAAGCTGTATTGCGTCTATGTCGCGATCGGTCAGAAGCGCTCGACCGTCGCGCAGCTCGTCAAGACGCTCGAAGAGAACGGCGCGATGGAATATACCATCGTCATCGCCGCGACCGCGTCGGACCCCGCACCGCTCCAGTATCTGGCACCCTACACCGGTGTCGCGATGGGCGAGTATTTCCGCGATCGCGGCATGCACGCGCTGATCTGCTACGACGATCTGTCCAAGCAGGCGGTCGCGTATCGCCAGATGTCGCTGCTGCTTCGTCGTCCTCCGGGCCGTGAAGCGTATCCGGGCGACGTGTTCTATCTCCACAGCCGTCTGCTCGAGCGTGCGGCGAAGATGTCGGACGCGAATGGCGGCGGCTCGCTGACCGCGCTGCCGATCATCGAGACGCAGGCGGGCGACGTTTCAGCGTACATTCCGACCAACGTGATCTCGATCACCGACGGCCAGATCTTCCTGGAGACAGACCTGTTCTTCTCGGGCGTGCGTCCGGCGATCAACGTCGGCCTGTCGGTGAGTCGCGTCGGTTCGGCCGCGCAGACCAAGGCGATGAAGAAGGTGTCGGGCTCGATCAAGCTCGAGCTGGCGCAGTACCGCGAAATGGCAGCGTTCGCGCAGTTCGGGTCGGATCTCGATGCGTCGACGCAGAAGCTGCTGAATCGTGGTGCTCGTTTGACCGAGCTGCTCAAGCAGGCACAGTTCTCGCCGCTGCCGTTCGAAGAGCAGACCGTGTCGATCTTCGCCGGCACCAGCGGCTATCTCGACAAGGTGCCGGTCGCCGACGTCACGCGCTACGAGCAGGCGCTGCTGGCCGACATGCGCGCGAACCATGCCGACGTGCTGAAGCTGATCCGCGATACCCGCGATTTGGGTAACGAGGCGAAGGACAAGCTGAAGGCAGCGCTCGAAGCGTTCGCGAAGACTTTCGCCTAAGTAAACTCCCTCTCCCCGCTGGGGAGAGGGTCGGGGTGAGGGGTAGTACCGCGAGGTGCCGCTCCCGTGGCAACCCCTCACCCCAACCCTCTCCCCGGAGGGGAGAGGGAGCAGGAAGAGAAGATGGCATCACTTAAGGCCCTCAAGATCCGCATCGGCTCGGTGAAGTCGACGCAGAAGATCACCAAGGCGATGAAGATGGTCGCCGCTGCGAAGCTGCGCCGTGCGCAGGACGCGGCGGTCGCCGGGCGGCCCTATGCCGAGCGTCTCGAAGCGGTGATGGCGAGCCTCGCGGGGCGCGTCGGCATCGCGCCGGGCGCATCGCCGCTGCTCGCGGGCACCGGCAAGGACCAGGTCCACCTGATCGTCATCGCGACGTCGGAGCGTGGCCTAGCGGGCGCGTTCAACACCAACATCGTCCGTGCGGCGCGTCGCAAGGCCGAGGAGCTGATCGCGGCCGGCAAGACCGTGAAGTTCTATGTCGCCGGCAAGAAGGGGCGCGTGATCAAGCGCTTCTTCCCGAACGACATCCTCGCCGATCACGAGATGGGCCAGATCAAGAAGCTCGCGTTCAGCGATGCCCAGGAAATCTCCGAGGACCTGATCAAGCGCTTCGGCGAAGGCCAGTTCGACGTCGCGCATCTGTTCTACGCGAAGTTCGTGTCGCCACTCGTGCAGCTTCCGACCGGTATCCAGATCATCCCGATTCCGCTGTCGACGATCCCGGGTGCGGAAGCAAAGCCCGGTGCGCCTGCCGAAGCCGTGGTCGAGTACGAGCCCGACGAGGAAGCGATCCTCGCCGATCTGCTGCCGCGCAACGTCGCGATCCAGATTTTCCGCGCGCTGCTCGAAAACGCGGCGTCGGAGCAGGGTTCGCGCATGAACGCGATGGACAACGCCACGCGCAACGCCGGCGACATGATCACGCGTCTGTCGATCCAGTATAACCGCACGCGTCAGGCCGCGATTACGACCGAGCTGGTCGAGATCATCTCGGGTGCCGAAGCGCTGAAATGAAGTTCGCGGTCGCCTTGACCCTGACTGTGATGCTCGCCGGCTGTGGCAAGCCGGCACCGTCCGTGCGCGAGCAGGAGGCGGCGCAGACCGCGTCCGTCGCGACGCTGTCGGGCTGGGACCGGCTGTTCGGCGCGCCGCAGGAGACGATCGGCGCGATCAACCAGGCGGGCTTTGCTCTCAGCAAGTATTCGCTAGCCAACGAAGATGATTTTTCTCCGCAAGGGCAGATTTACGTCTCAACGGGCCAGCCGCGGATGTTCTCCAATTCCAACGCGGCCAAGCCCAACACGACCTCGGTCGCTGTTACGGGCAAGACCGCCGCGGCGATCGATACCGTGGCCTATACGCTGATGCTGACCGATCCGGTCGACGCGACCACCGCACGGATGCGGCTCGCGCAGACCGTCGGCGAGTTTCTCGGCCGCTTCAAGATCAAGGCGTCGCCCGACCTCTTGCGGGCGATCCGCCTCGGCCAGCCGCTCGATGCGGCGCCCGCCAAGGTCGTTATCGTACCTTCGACCAACGGTGCGCCTCAGCGCATCGGCGTGACTTTTACCCGTTCACCGGCTACCAACCCGGCCAACAACAAGACCCAAGGATAGTGTGATGGCAACCGCCGCTGAAGACATCCGCCCGACCGAGGGCAGCTCGAAGGCCACGAACAATACCGGCCGCATCTCGCAGGTGATCGGTGCCGTCGTCGACGTGCATTTCCCCGACAACCTGCCCGCCATTCTGTCGGCGCTCGAAACCGACAATAACGGCAACCGGCTCGTGCTCGAAGTCGCGCAGCATCTCGGCGAGAACACTGTTCGCACGATCGCGATGGACGCCACCGAGGGTCTGACCCGCGGCCAGACCGTCACCGATACCGGCTCGCAGATCCGCGTGCCGGTCGGCCCGAAGACGCTCGGCCGCATCCTCAACGTCATCGGCGAGCCGATCGACGAGCGTGGTCCGGTCGGCGCAGAGACGACCGCCCCGATCCACGCCTCGGCGCCGCTGTTCGTCGACCAGTCGACCGAGAGCGCGATCCTGGTCACGGGCATCAAGGTCATCGACCTGCTCGCGCCCTATGCGAAGGGCGGCAAGATCGGTCTGTTCGGTGGCGCCGGCGTCGGCAAGACCGTGCTGATCCAGGAGCTGATCAATAACATCGCCAAGGGTCACGGCGGCACCTCGGTGTTCGCAGGCGTTGGCGAGCGTACCCGCGAGGGTAACGATCTGTACCACGAGTTCCTCGACGCAGGCGTCATCGCCAAGGATGCCGACGGCAATCCGCAGTCGGAGGGCTCGAAGGTCGCGCTGGTGTTCGGCCAGATGAACGAGCCGCCAGGCGCACGTGCCCGCGTCGCGCTGTCGGGCCTGACGATCGCCGAGTATTTCCGCGACGTCGAAGGCCAGGACGTGCTGTTCTTCGTCGACAACATCTTCCGCTTCACGCAGGCGGGCGCAGAGGTGTCGGCACTGCTCGGCCGTATCCCGTCGGCGGTGGGCTATCAGCCGACGCTGTCGACCGACATGGGCGCGCTGCAGGAGCGCATCACGTCCACGAACAAGGGCTCGATCACTTCGGTGCAGGCCGTGTACGTGCCGGCCGACGATCTTACCGATCCGGCGCCGGCAACGTCGTTCGCTCACTTGGACGCCACGACCAACCTCAACCGCGCGATTTCGGAGCTGGGCATCTACCCGGCAGTCGATCCGCTCGATTCGACCTCGCGTCTGCTCGAGCCACGGGTCGTCGGCCAGGAGCATTACGACACCGCGCGTGCCGTCCAGTCGACGCTGCAGAAGTACAAGTCGCTGCAGGACATCATCGCGATTCTCGGCATGGACGAGCTGTCGGAAGAGGATAAGCTCACCGTCCAGCGTGCGCGTAAGATCCAGAAGTTCCTGAGCCAGCCGTTCCACGTCGCAGAGGTCTTCACCGGCATCAGCGGCAAGTTCGTCCAGCTCGAGGATACGGTCCGGTCGTTCAAGGCTGTGGTCGAGGGCGAGTATGATCACCTCCCCGAGGCGGCGTTCTACATGGTCGGCGGCATCGACGAAGCCGTCGCCAAGGCCGAGAAGATGGCCGCGGAAGCGTAAGCTTA
>JAJNQF010000404.1 GCA_021154945.1 Sphingomonas sp. | reverse complement strand
CAGGATCGAGCCCGCGAACACGCCGATCTTGACCGAATCCATCGCGTGCGGCGCGCCTGCGAACGCGAGCCCGCCGATGAACAGGCTCATCGTGAAGCCGATCCCGCATAGCACCGCCATGCCGTACACCTGCGCCCAGTTCGCGTTCTTGGGCGCCTCGGCCAGCCGCAACGTGACGAGCCCGCGGATCGTCGCGAAGATGCCAATCTGCTTGCCCAGGAACAGCCCCAGCATGATCCCGGCCGGCAGCGGCGAAATCACGTCCGCCGCCACCATCCCGCCGAACGCGATGCCCGCATTGGCGAACCCGAACGCCGGCACGATTGCGAAACTCGACCAGGGCTGGAGGGCGTGTTCGAGGCGTTTGAGCGGCGGTTGCCCCTCCCCCGTCCGCAGCGGGATCGTGAACGCGACCGCCACGCCGGCGAGCGTCGCATGGACGCCCGACAGCAGGACGCCATACCAGATGCCGACGCCGATCAGCAGATACGGTACCAGCGACCGCACCCCCGACAGGTTCAGGATGACCAGCACGCCGAGCCCCACGCCCGCGCCAAGCAACGGTAGCAGCGCGATCTGGCCGGTATAAAACACCGCGATGACGAGGATCGCGAGCAGGTCGTCGATCACCGCGATCGCGGTCAGCAATATCTTCAACGAGGTCGGCACGCGCGATCCGAGCAAGGCGAGAATGCCGAGCGCGAACGCGATGTCGGTCGCCGCCGGGATCGCCCAGCCGCGCAGATTGGCGGGCGTGCCCATGTTGACGAGCAGATAGAGGCACGCCGGCACCACCATCCCCGCAAGCGCCGCCGCGCCGGGCAGGATGCGCTCTCCCCAGGTCGAGAGATGCCCCGAGACGAACTCGCTCTTCACCTCCAGCCCGATCAGCAGGAAGAACAGCGCCATCGCGCCGTCGTCGATCCAGTGATGGACGCTCATCCCAGCGACTTCATGGTGAAGCGTCGCGAAATAGGCCGGCGCGAGTGGTGAATTGGCGACGAGCAGCGCCGCGATCGTCGCGGCGAGCAGCACGATGGCGCCCGCCGCATCGCCCGCAAAAAAGCGCCGGACCGCGCTCACAGCCCTTCCCCGCCGACCCATTGCGCGTTCGACAGCCGGCGTGCGAGGTCCCAGCTCTGAACGCGGATGTCGGGAACGGCGACCACTTCCCACAGCCCGCCGCGGGTCATCGGGCCGATGCAGTGGATGCGGTCGTCGGGCGTACCGTCCGCCCGGATCACCCGCGATTGCGCATCGACGTCGACGCCGAGCCGCAGCGGATCGGGTCGGATCAGCCCGGCGGCGAGCAGATGCTTCACGAGCGGCTCCTCGGAGCGCAACAGATCGCCCTGCGGCCCGGTGCAGTTTACGATCCGCGCGGCGTGCGTGACGACGGTGGCGGTTTCGCCGCGTGGTCGCCAGGTCAGCTTTGCCTGCGGCCCATCGGCCTCGGCCGAGACGATCTTACCCGCCGCGAAGGTCAGTCGGCCGGTCGCTACAAGCGCCTTGACGCGGTCGGCGACGGCCGGCGCGAGGCGGTGGCGATGGACGTCCCAATAGGGACGCAGATGCCGCAGGAAACGGCCACGCAGGTCTTGCGACGCTGCCGACCACAGCATCTGCGTCACCGGGCGAAGTTCGTCGACAGCGCACCGCCAGCCTTCGGTCGAGGCCCTGTTACGGACATGACGGACGAGGTCGGTCAGCCCGCCCTGCGGCTTATCCGACACGCCGCGGTGCGCGGGGGCGCCGTCGACATGGCGGCGGGGCGACAATCCGCGGCGCGATGTGGCGAGGATGTGGCCTGCGAATCCCTGCGCATCGAGCAACAGCGCCGCGTCGATCGCGGTCAGCCCGGTGCCGACCAGCACGACGGTATCGTCAGCGCCCAGACCTTCGGCGAGATCGGCCGCCCACGGGTCTGCGCAATACACGCCCGCCGGCAGGGCCTCCGGCTTCAAGCCCGGCGGCGTGTGCGGTGGCAGATTCCCGAGCGCGAGCACGGCGGTATCGGCGGCGATGGCCCGCCCGTCCGCCATCGTCAGCGTGACGCCTTCGCCCTCGACCGGCTCGATGGCGCAGACCTCGCCCTCGACATGCACCAGCCGGCCGTCCGACACCGCGATCGCCGCGTCGAGCAGTTCGCGCAGATACGCGCCATAGGTCGTGCGCGGGACGAAGGTCTTGCGGTCGCCCTTGCCGTGCGCTTCGAGCCAGCGGACGAAATGATCGGGATCGTCGGGCAGCGCGCTCATGTTGCCCGCGCGGACGTTGAGCAGGTGGTCCGGATGCGCTGCACTATACGCGACGCCGCGCGCGAGCTGCCGGTCGCGGCGCTCGACCAGCGTCACCCGGGGCCCCTCGTGGCGCATCAAATTGACCGCGAACAGCGCGCCGGAAAAGCCGCCGCCGACCACGACGACATGATCCTCGGGCCCAGCGATCCGCGGCATCGTTGCTCTGTCGTCCATCCGTTCGCCCACCCGTGCTGCCGCGGGAAGCCATGCCCGATCGAAGTCGGCTAGCCCAGCCCCCTCTCGATCCTCCCCCGCCAGGGGGAGGTGGCTGGCCATTGCCAAACGAAGGGAGAGGAAAGGGAAACAGTCGTTCCGTATCCCCCTCCGTCACCTTCGGCAACACCTCCCCCTTGCGGGGGAGGATCGATCAGCAGCTTACGGCCGGAACGCACCGATGCCGGCGATCGCCATCTTCGGTTGCGCGGTCGCGACCGTCGTGAAGCCGAGCATCAGGTACCGCGCCTTGCGTGCCTTCGCGAAGGTGATGCGCTGCGTCGCGCGGGCATAGGCGATGTTGCCGAACTCGCCCTCGCCCGCCGGCGTCCAGGTCTTGCCGTCCTCGCTCGTCTCGACGCGGTAGCGGCCCGGCGGCCCGGCGTCGGGCAGGGCCTGACGGGTCGGCGTCAGGCTGAACCCGGCCACCTGATCCGCCTTGCCCATGTCGATCATCAGCATGACCGGGCTGGTCGAGGTCGGCGCAGGCGTGGTCCAGACGGTCGCGAGGTCGTCGTCGAGCACCGCCTCGGCGCCCGCCAAAGGTGGCTTCACTGCATTCGCCAGCGACACCGCCTTGGTGGGATCGAGCGACGCCGGATCGCCTTGCGTCGCGCCCGCGATCGTCCACCCCGTCTTCGAGATGATCTTGTTGCCCGTCGCCTGCGACGCCGCGACCGCCACGGGCGCGACGCTCAGGAACAGCGACAGCTCGGTGATCGCCGGGCAGGCCGGCGCCTCGACGATCCGCAACCGCACGCGGCGCGCGGTGACCGGCTCGGGCAGGCGGATGATCCGCTGCGCACCGATGCATTCGTGCACCGCCACCTCGCGCCACGCGCCTTTCGCGTCGGCCACATCGATCGCGAACTTCGTGACGCGTACGCCGAGCGCCAGCGCCTCGCGGATCCGGATCAGGTCGAAGCGACGCCCCGGCGGCAAATCGAGCACCAGCGACGGCGTCTTCATCGCATCCGCCGTGCTCCAATAGGTGTCGGGATTGCCATCGATCACGTTGGCCGGCGCGAACCGGGCCCCGCGCGACGGTCCGCTCGCCACCGCACCCTTCGCCAGATCGGTCTTGAAGCTCGCACGCAACGCGTCCCCGAACGATTTCAGCGACGCGAGATCGGGCTCCGCGATCAGCCCGCGACGATCGGGCGGCAGGTTGAGCATCATGTTGGTGCCGCGCCCGACCGACTCGTCGTGGAACTGCATCAGCCGCTGCGGCGACTTTACCTGGAGGTCCTCGTCGGCATGATAGAACCAGCCCGGCCGGATCGACGTGTTCGTCTCGGCCGGCCACCACAAAGGCGCACCGCGCACGCCCGAATTGCCCTCGCTCTGGACGTACGGATGGTTCGGCATCGTCGGCCAGCACGGATCGCCCGCGCGTCCGTCCTCGTTGCCGACCCAGCGGATATCCGCGCCGAGCGGATCGAAGGTGCACGCCATCGGCTGCAATTTGTGGACCAGCGCGATGATCGACGGCCAGTTGTAATATTTCGGCGCATCGATCTTCCGCGCCTCGCGCGCGCCGCCATAATAGCCGTCGCCGCCGTTCGCGCCGTCGAACCACACTTCGAACAGCTCGCCGTAATTGGTGCAGAGATCGGTCAGCTGCGCGCGGAAATAGTCGATATACGCAGGCGTGCCGTAATCGGCGCGGTTGCGATCCCACGGCGACAGATACAGCCCGTAGGAAATCCCGCCGCGACGGCACGCATCGCCCAGTTCGCGGACGATATCGCCCTTGCCGCCCTTGTACGGGCTGTTGCGGATGCAATGCTCGGTGAGCCTGGTCGGCCAGAGGCAGAAACCGTCATGATGCTTGGCGGTCAGGACGAGCCCGGTCAGCCCCGCGCTCTTGGCCGCTGCGACGATCTGGTCCGGATCGAACGCGGTCGGGTCGAACAGCTTCGGGTCCTCGTCGCCATAGCCCCATTCCTTGTCGGTCCAGGTGTTCAGCGTGAAGTGGACGAAGCCGTAGCGCTCGCGCTTGTGCCACGCGAGCTGGCGGACGCTCGGCGTTGCGCCCCACGGAGCTGGCGCACCGACCGGGGCGGCGGCGTTCGCGCGACCGGCAGCCGCGGTAGCGAGCGTACCCGCGATCAACGCGCGGCGGTTCAAATCGCCAGTGAATTTGGGGGTCATCGCGAAACTCCGGTGGTTGCTGGCGGCCGATCGGCAGGCGCGCGGCCAAAATCACGGTTGGGTGTGGCGCCCATCTCGAACACGAGCCGACCGCCGCGCACGATATCGGCATGCGCGATCCAGCTCTTGGTCCAGGGCCGGCCGTTCCACGTCACCGACTGCACATACGGCCGATCCGCCGCATTCCCGCGCGCCTCGACGACGAGAGTCTTGCCATTACCGACGCGCATCTCCGCCCGGTCGAACAGCGGCGAGCCCAGCACATAATTCGCGCTCACCGGATCGACCGGATACAGCCCGAGCGCGCTCAGCACGAACCACGCGCTCATCTGCCCGCAATCGTCGTTGCCAATGATGCCGTCGGGATCGTCCTTGTACATCTCGGTCAGCAGCCGCCGGACCATTCCTTGCGTCTTCCACGCAGCACCACAATACGCATACATGTACGCGACGTGGTGGCTCGGCTCGTTGCCATGCGCATATTGGCCGACCAGCCCGGAAATGTCGGGCGGCGCATCCTTCGGCAGCGTCGACGGCGCATTGAACAGCCCGTCGAGCTTCTGCTCGAACTTCGCATCGCCGCCCATCGCCGCGATCAGGCCATAGACGTCGTGCTGGTTAAGGAACGTCGCCTGCCAGCCATTGCTCTCGGTATAATCGCGCCACTTCGACGCATGGCCGAGCGCGATCGGATCGTACGGCGTCGTCCATGCCCCGTTCGCAAGCTTCGGCCGCGCGAACCCGATCGACGCATCGAACACGTTGCGCCAATTCCCGCTCCGCTTGCGCAACCGCGCCGCATCTGCACTCGCGCCCGCAGCATCGGCCAGATGCGCAGACGCGTAATCGTCATACGCATATTCGAGCGTGCGCGAGACCGACTCGAACACCGTGTCGGCGGGGATGTAGCCCATCGTGTCGTACGGCTTGATCCCGAGGCTGTTGTCCATCGTAGGCATGGCAAAATCGAACGACCGGCGCCGCACGTTCGGCCACGCCGCGGCATAGTTCGCGGGCACGCCCTTCGCGCGCGCCTCGGCCATGACCGACACCGAATGCCAGCCGATCATGCACCCCGTCTCGACCCCCTGCAACGGCCAGACCGGCGGACCGTAGGGGCTCTGCTGCGTCTGGCGGATCAGGTCGCCGACCAGTTCGGCGGTCCGCGCCGGCTCGATCAGCGTGAGCAGCGGATGCAGCGCGCGATACGTGTCCCACATCGAATAGGAACTATACGCACGATCCTTGCCGGTCACCGTGTGCACCTGCCGGTCGAGCCCGACATAGCGCCCGTCGACATCCGAGAAGAGCGTCGGCGCGAGCTGTGCGTGGTACAGCGCGCTCGCCATGATCGTGCGCTGCGCCGCCGTGCCGCCCTCGACGCGGACAGCCTCGAGCGCAGGTGCCCAGCTCTTGGCAGCATCGGCACGATAGCGATCGAAATCCCAATGCCGCGCCTCGGCGGCAAGGTTCTCGCGCGCACCCGCGACGTCGACCGCGGAGATGCCAGTGCGGATCACGATCGGCGCGGCACCCGCGTCGTCATAATGCAGCACCGCCTTGACGCGCTTGCCCGCGACGCCCTTCGCACCCGCCGGCTGCGGAGCGTCGCCATCGCCGTAGAACACGATCCGGTCGGGCTTGCGCGACAGCTGCATCACGAAGTGGATCCGCCTCCCCTTCGCCCAGCGGAACACGCGCCGGCTGCCGGTCAGCATGCCGGTCTCGTCGATGTTCAGCGACGCATCGTCGATCAGCACGCCCTTGTCGGTCTTGTCGAGCACCAGATGCGACAGGTTCACGAGGATATGCCCCGCGCCCGCCGGAAAGACATGCCGCTGGATGCCGGTCCGCTCGGTCACAGTCAGCTCCGCCCGCACGCCCGATTCCAGCGTTACGCGGTAATAGCCGGGCTCGGCATGCTCGGCCGAGAAGCGCTGGCGATACCCCGCATCGGGGTCGGCCAAAGTACCGGGCTCCAACTGCACCGGCCCACGCGTCGGCACCACCAGCACGTCGAGCATGTCGCCGATCCCGGTGCCCGACAGATGCGTATGGCTGAACCCCATGATCGACGTGTCGGTGCGATGATAGCCCGAACACGCATCCCAGCGCTCGACATCGGTATCGGGGCTGAGCTGCACCATCCCGAACGGCAAGGTCGCGCCCGGATAGGTATGGCCATGCCCGCCCGTACCGACGAACAAATCGGGTGCAGTCTGCTGCCCGCGCGGCGTGGCGGCAAACGTCGCGCGGGCGGTCAGCGCGAGCGCACCGCTCCCGGCGAGGAGCATGCGGCGAGTGATGGTCATGCGCGGACTCCGAGAAGGGCGGGATTTTTGGCGGCGACGTCGACGATCAGTTCGCCGAACAGTCCGTTCGCCCAGGCGAACCACGACCGCGTAAATTTCGCGCCGTCGTCCTGGTTGAAGGATTCATGCATGAACCCGGTGCCGCCGTGCGTCGCCTTCAACGCAGCCAGCGACCGCGCGACGGTCGCGTCGTCGCCAGTCTCGAGCGCATTCAACGCATGCATCACGATCGACATCGGCCAAATCTCGCGCAGCCCGGTATGCGGACTGCCGATACCCTCCGCCGCCTTGCCGGTGAAGAAATACGCGTTGTCCTTACTCCAGGCGCGCGCGGCCGTGCGCCGCCAGAGCGGATCGTCGGCCTTCACCGCGCCGAGATACGCGAGTCCCGACAGGCTCGGCACATTGGCGTCGTCCATGAAGATCGCGTTGCCGTAACCATCGACCTCATACGCCCAGACCGGCTGGCCGTCCGCGCCTTTGGTCATCCCGTGCAACCGCAACGCCGCCTCGACCTCGTCCGCCAGCGCAGAGGCATCCGCCGCCAGCGCAGCGTCGGGCCGAGCGCGCGTCGCGAGTTCCGCCAACTGGCGCAGCGCGCGCACCGCGAAGATGTTCGACGGGATCAGGAACGGGAGCACGCACGCATCGTCCGACGGGCGGAACCCGCAATGGATCAGTCCGATAGGCCGCGACGGCGGACCATAGCCGTCGAGCGGCATGCTCTCCCCGACGATCGGCGACGACCGGCGGAAGCGATACGGCCCCGGCCCGTCCTTGCGCTGCTGCTCGCGAAACGTCCGGATCGACGCGCGCGCGCCGTCCGCCCACAGCGCGTCGAACGGCACGGTATCGCCGGTCGCCCGCCAATAGGCATGCGCGATCCACATCGGGTAGCAGAGCGAATCCACCTCCCACTTGCGCTCGCCGACGCCCGGCTTCATCTCCGTGTCGTCGCTTAGCGACCAGCTCAGATTGGTCTTCGCCGACGGATCGTGCATGAACGCGTTGGCGTACGGATCGATCAGGATGCACCGCGCCTGTCGCGCGATCAGCCCGCGGAACAGGGTGCGCAACGCCGGATCGCGCTTGGCCAGCGGCAGATACGGATGGACTTGCGCAGAACTGTCCCGCAGCCACATGCAATCGATGTCGCCGGTGATCACGAACGCATCGGGCTTGCCGTCGACCACACCCATGAACACCGTCGTGTCGAGCGTGTTCGGATAACAATTCCCGAACATCCAGGCGAGTTCGGGATCGCCGATCCTGGCCGACACGCGCGCGATCTCCGCCTCGACAGCGCGGCTGCTGTAGCGACGATCGCCAATCTTCGGGCGCTTGCTGACGAACGACGGTGTCGCCGCCCGCAGCGGTCCCGCGACACCGAGCGCCGCAGCGCCCGCTAAAAGCATCCGGCGGTCGATCATTTCGGCAAATCCTTGCTTCCCGTCACGGTGAAGACGGTATCGACACCCGGCCCGTCGCCCGGCTGGCCACCACCGATATGCAGCCGGTATTCGCCCGGCACGACACGCCGCGTTCCCGCCGCATCGACGCTGCTCATGCCCCGTGGATCGATCGTAAATGCCACGCGCGCCGTCTGACCCGGCTTCACTGTCTGGCGCCTGAACCCGACCAGCTGGCGCTGGAGGACGGGATCGTTGAAGCGCGGCTTCACCGCCGGCTCCGGCGGCACGAGATACGCCTGCACCACCTCGTCGCCCGCAACCTTGCCGGTATTACGCACCGGCACCTCGACGGTGAAGCTCTCGCCAGCGGCGATCGTACTGCGCGCGAGTTTGGGCGCGGCATACGCGAACTGCGTATAGCTCAGCCCATGCCCGAAGCCCCACAGCGGCGTGCCCGTGAAGTAGCGATAGGTCCGTTCACGCATGTTGTAGTCGATGAACGCGGGCAGATCGCGCGTCTTCGCGTAGAACGTCACCGGCAGCCGCCCGCCCGGATTGCTCCTGCCCGTCAGCGTATCGGCGATCGCCTGCCCGCCCGCCTGACCCGGATACCAGCCGACCAGGATCGCGTCGGCATGCGCCTTCGCCCAAGTCATAGCGACCGCGCTGCCGGTCATCAACACGACGACCAGCGGCTTGCCGGTCGCCTTCGCCGCCTCGAGCAACCGCACCTGCGCAGCGGGAAGCCCGATATCGGTCCGATCGCCGCCTGAGAACCCGGCCACCTCGATCTGCAACGCCTCGCCCTCGACCGCGGGCGACAGCCCGACGAACGCGACGATCGCATCGGCATCTTTCGCAGCGGCGACCGCCTCTGCAACCTGAGCCTCGGCAGGCGCGGTCCAGGTCAACCGCAGCCCCTGATCCTCGCCGCTATGCGCCAGCTCGACGCGGATCGCATGAGCGCCCGCGGTCAACGTCACCGGCGCTTCGACAGTCTTGCCGCTGCCGTCATCGTCGGCGACCAACTTGTCGTCGATCCATAACCGCGACGGATCATGCCCCTTGCAGTCGAAACAGCGCGGCACGTCGAGCCGGAACACATAGTCGCCCGCGGCCGGCGCGGTGATCGTCCCCGTCCAGCGCACCGAGAACGACGCCGGATCGATCCCCGGCGCGGGCGCGGTGCGGTCCCAGTCGAAGTCGATCAACCGATCCGCGCGCACCACCGGCGCCCCCGCGAAGTCGCTCCCTCGGAAATATTCGCCGCGCAGCGACAGCGCGGTATCGGGCACCGGAACGGGCACGCCCTCGGCGATGCTCGACCCCTGCGCGTACCGCACCCCGCCAAACGCCTTCCGCAGCGCCGCGAGCGGCGTGATCGGCGCGGCTGCGGTACCGTGATAATTCGCCTCCAGCACATCGACGCTGTCCGCATTCGGCCCGATCACCGCGATCTTCGCCGAGGATTTCAGCGGCAACACGCCGTTGTTCTGGACCAGCACCATCGCTTTCCGCGCCGCCTCCAGCGCCAGCGCGCGGTGTGCAGGCGTATCGAAGTCGGTCGGCTTGATCGTATCCCACGGGCTCGTCGCGCCGAACGCCCCGCCGAGCATCCGCCGCACCGCAAACGTCCGCGTCAAACTCGCATCGAGCGTCGCTTCGGGCAGCAGCCCACGCCGCACCGCATCGCCGAGCGCCGCGTAGGTCTTCCCGCAATTGAAATCCATCCCCGCCGAAATCGCGGCGGCGGACCCGCTCGCGGCATCCGGCCGGTAATAATGATAATTCGCGATGTTGCCGACCGCATCGCAGTCCGACACGATCAGCCCCTTGAAGCCCCATTGCTTCCGCACCGTCTCGGTCAGCAACGGCGCCGACGCGCACACGGGGACGCCGTGGATCGAATTATACGCGCACATCGTCGACAGCGCCTTGCCCTCGGTCAGCGCCATCCGGAACGCTGGCAGGAACGTCGCCTCGCGATCATGCGGCGAGATATCGACATCGAACCCGTCGCGCCCCGCCTCCGGCCCGCTGTGCGCGGCCAGATGCTTCGGCGTCGCAATCACCTTGGGATGCGCCAGATCCGGCCCCTGCAACCCGCCGATGAACGCCACCCCGAGCCTACCCGTCAGATACGGATCCTCGCCATACGTCTCCTGCCCACGACCCCAGCGCGGATCGCGGAAGATGTTGATGTTGGGCGACCAGATCGTCAGCCCCTGGTAGCGTTCGCGGTCCCCCGCCGGCAGCGCGTTGGACTTCGCCCGCGCCTCGGTCGACACGACGTCGCCGACCCGCCGGAGCAGCGCCTCGTCCCACGTCGCGGCCAGCCCGATCGCCTGCGGAAACACCGTCGCCACGCCGTTGCGCGCGAGCCCGTGCAGCCCCTCGTTCCAATAATCATAAGCCGGCAAATTCAGCCGCGGGATCGCCGGCGCGACGCTCTGCAACTGCGCCGCCTTCTCGTCGAGCGTCATGCTGCGGACGGCTGGGTCGACCGTCTGCGCGAGCGCGGACGTGGCGAGCAGGGCGGCGAGCGGGGAAGCGAAAAGCGCGGTGCGGATCATGATGTGGCCTTGGTCGGGACGGTCGCGCCGAACAGGCTGCGGACCGAGAGGGCGTGTTGAAGCGTCGCGAGCGATGCATCGGAACGGACAGAGATCGTCACGGTGTCGCCGGCGGCGAGGTCGAAGGCATTGTCGGACAGCGTCGCGTCGCAATCGCCGAAGTCGATCCAGACGCCCCGCGCGAGCGACGTGGCCGAGACGGTCAGCGCATAGCCGCCGGGGCTGGCGACGATGGTCGCCTTCAGCGCGGGATCGGCCAGCGCGACGTCTTTCGCCTTGGCGAAATAGACGAACTGCCGCGCGACGACCGTGCCATCCACGGTCACGTCCGCCACCGCGAAGGTCCGCGACGGATCCGCCTTGCCGAGCAGGTCGGCATCGGCGAACTTGCCCAGCGGCATCGCCGCGAGCGGCGCCGCCTCCACGGTACCGCCGCGTTCCGACAGCTGCGTTCCGTCGCGGTCGATCACCCGCAGGCGCCAGCGCGCGGGGAACGCCTCGCGCTTGTCGGAGATCAGCGTGACGACGGTAGTGCCCTTGATGTGCTGCGCGCCGATCGTGACCGGCGCATAGAAGCGCCGGGCGCGATAATGACTCGCCTTCCAGCGATTGTGGAAGTCGATGCTGCCCCAGGCCTGCCCGGCCCAGATCGAGTTGATCAGTCCCGGCCAGCTGTCGTTGAGCGTCCAGTACAGCGTGCCCATGTTCTGCGGGCGCGACGCGCGCTGGTGGATCACCGCCATTTCCAGGCCTTCCGCCTGGAGCAGTTGCGACAGATAGATATAGTCGACGAACGATTTCGGCTCGCCGTAGTCGGCGCGGATATAGCCGAGGATGCGGCCATTGCCCTTGCCGCTGTCATACGCGCTGCCGGCGATCTGGACGGGCATGTCCTCCGGGCGACGCGCGCCCAGCATTTCGCGCGTGGTGCGCAGGCCGGGCATCGATTGCAGCCCAAATTCGGACATGAAGCGGTTTTCGGTGGTCAGGTAATCCTCGAGCGGAGCGCGCGCCCAGACATCCCAGTAATGCACGTCGCCATCGGTCTTCACTTCGGAAATGCCGTCATAATCGGTGGTCGGCGAACCGCCCCAATAGGGCGTGGTCGGCGACAGCGTGTTGACGACCGCGCGCAGATCCTTGTCGAACAATCGGCGGAGGTGCGCGCCGAACGCCTCCTGCCCGTCCGGCCCGAGCGCGCGCGCGAACGCCTTGCGGTCGCTCCAATTGTCCCACCCGGTCTGGACCTCGTTATTGCCGTTCCAGATCACCAGCGAGGGGTGGTCGCGAAGCCGCCGGACCTGGTCGATCGCCTCCAGCCGCGTGCTCTCGCGCAGCGCCGCGTCGTTGGCGGGCAGCGCGTTGCCGAACATGAAATCCTGCCACAGCATCAGCCCCAGCCGGTCGGCCTTGGCGAACACCGCGTCGTCGGGATAATAGCCCCCGCCCCAGATCCGCAGCATGTTCATGTTCGCCGCGACCGCCGCCTCCAGCACCGCATCGGTGCGTGCCGCGGGGACGCGCGACGCGATGCTGTCGGCCGGCTCGAGGTTCGCGCCCTTGGCGAAGATCGGCACGCCGTTGATCACGAACGCCATGCCGCGCCCCCAGCGATCGGTATCGCGGCGCAGTTCGACGGTGCGCAATCCGATGTCGTGCGTCGCGGTTCCCAGCACGCGCCCCGCTTCGGTGACCGTCGCGGTCACCGCGTACAGATCGGGCTTGCCGTATCCGACCGGCCACCAGCGTCGCGGGCGTTCGATCCGGACCGGCAGCACCACTGGGTTCACCCCCGCAAACAGAGTCACGCGGCGGTCGAGCCGTTGCGTCGTGCCATCGGGGCCGGCGATATCCACGCGCACGTCGACGGTGCGCGGCGTCGCCGCGTCGATCTCCACCGCCGCATCGAGCACCGCGACGCTGTCGTCGAGATGCACCTGCGCGACATGGAAGTCGCTCAGTCGGAGGCCGTCATACGCCTCGATCCGGACCGGCTTGCCGACGCCGATCGTGACGATCCGCGGCGCGAAGTCCCAACCATAATGATAGGCCGCCTTGCGCACGTAATTCGCGGTCTGGCGGCCCTTGGGCTCGTCGCCGAACGCCGTGTCATAGGCGCCCGGCAGCGGCACCTTCTCGGCCAGCGCGCGCGGCAGGAGCTTGCGGATCGGCGACTCGAACTCGATCTCGATGACGTTGCGGCCCGGCTTCAGCAGCGCCTTGGCCGCGAGCCGCCAGCTGCGGAACATGTTGTCGGCGCGGAGCACGGCCGTGCCGTTGACGCGGACGGTCGCGAACGTGTCGAGCCCGTCGAAGGCGAGATCGACATTCGCGCGCGCCAGCGTCGCCGCATCCAGCGTGACGACGGTCCGATACTGCCAGTCGGACAGCCCCACCCATTGCGCGGCACGCTCGCCCTCGCCGACCCACGGATCGGCGAGCAAATGCGCGGCAAGCAGGTCGGTCTGCACCGATCCCGGCACGCGCGCGGGCAGCCAGCGCGTCGCCGCCTTGTGCGCGGCCGCGTTGGCATCGCCCGGTGCGAGGCGAACCTCCCATTCGGTGTCCAACACGCGCGTGATCGGCACCGTCGCTGGCCGCGCCGCGGGCCCCACCGCGGGTTCCGCCAGCGCCGGGGCCGCCATCGAGAGGCCGATCACGACCAGCAGGATTCGACCGACGCGGATCACTTGGGAACGACTTGCCCGGCCAATGTCCGGATCGTCAGCGCGCGTTTCAGCGCCGCCGTCGACGTTTTGGACGCTACAGTCACCGTAACGCTCTCCCCCGGCAGCAGATCGAACGCATTGTCCGATGGCGTCGCCTCGACCTTGCCGAAGTCGAGCCACACCGCGCGCGCCAGCTTGGTCGCGGTCAGCGTCAGATGATCGCCCGCCCATGTCGCGGTCAGCCCTGGATCGGGCAACGTCATCGTCTTCGGCGCTGCCGACAGCAGCGTGCGCGAGACGACGCGGCCACTTACCAGCAACTCCGCCACCGCGATCGTGTGCGCTGGATCGCCGCTCGCGAACAGCGTCGCGTCGGGCAGCGTCGCGACCGCCGTTGCGGACAATGGCGCCAGCGTCGCTGGCGTCTCGGTCGTCGCGAGAACCTTGCCGTCGACATCGAGCGCCCGCATCCGCCAGACCGCCTCGGTCGGGGTCGTCGCGTCGGAGATCAGGCTGACCTTGGTCGACCCGTCCTTGCGCTCGGCAGCGATCGCCAGCGGCGCGTAGAAATGCCGTGCGCGGAATTGCAGCGCCTTCCACCGACCATAATAATCGATGCTGGCCCACGACGCGCCCGGCCACACGTCATTGATCTGCCAGAACAGCGACCCCATCGTCACCGGCCGGCACGCGCGGTGGTGCAGCGCGGCAACCTCGATCCCCTCCGCCTGCATCACCTGGCTGAGATACACGAACTCGGCGAAGTCGCGCGGCTCGCGGTATTTCTCGCGGATGTAGAACAGCAGCCTGTCGTTGCCCTCGCCCTTGAGGAACTTCTGGTGCGCCTTCATCACCGGTGAGGTCGGCGAGAAGTCGGCGTCGGTCGCAAAGGTCCGGATCGTCTTCATCTCGGGCATCGACTGGAGGCCGTATTCGGACATGAAGCGCGGACAACTGTCGAGATACGCCTCGACCGGCTTCTTGCCGCCCCAAACATCCCAGTAATGCCGGTCGCCATCGCCATCGATGTCGGGCTTGTCCTCGTAATTGCTGCTCGGCGAACCCGGCCAATAGACCGCATCGGGATCGCGGCGCTCGGCGGCATCGCGCAGCACGCGGTCGAAGATCACCGCCATGCCGACACCGATCCGCTCCTGCTCGTCCGCGCCGACCGCCTTCTTGTACGCGATCCGGTCGGACCAGTTCGCCCAGCCGCTGAGCACTTCGTTGTTGCCCGCCCACATCACGATCGAGGGATGCGCCTGGAGCCGATCGACCTGTTCCTCCGCCTCGATCCGGACGGTCTCGCGGAAGTCGCGATCGGGGGGCGTGACGGACCCACCGAACATGAAGTCCTGCCACACCATCAGCCCCATCTGGTCGGCGATGTCGTAGAACGCGTCGTCGAGATAATAGCCGCCGCCCCACACGCGGATCATGTTCATGTTCGCGTCGCGCGCACCGGCCAGCACCGTGCGGATCTGGCTCTCGGGCACGCGCGCCGGAAACATGTCGAACGGGATCAGGTTCGCGCCCTTGGCGAACACCGGGATGCCGTTGACTACGAACGCGAACCCACGCCCCTGCGCATCCTTCTCGCGGCGCAGTTCGACGGTGCGCAGGCCGGTGCGGCGCTGTGCGGTGTCGATCGTCATGCCGCCGTCGAGCAGCGTCGCCTTCACGGTGTAAAGCGGCTGCGCACCATAGCCTGCGGGAAACCAGCGCTGCGGGTTGGCGACGCTGATCGGCACCGCGACATGGCTCGCGCCCGCCGCGACGATGACGGTCCGTGCCGCCTGCGACACGCGCCCGTCGGGACCGGTGACCGCGACCTGCACGGTGACCGGACGCTCTTCGCCCGCAACGACGTCGAGTTCGGCGGACAGCCGCACCTCGGTCTTGGTCAGCGCCTCCTGCGTCACGCGAAACGCCTCGATCCGCG
The DNA here is from genome assembly GCA_021154945.1 of Sphingomonas sp. Lineage (GTDB taxonomy): Bacteria > Pseudomonadota > Alphaproteobacteria > Sphingomonadales > Sphingomonadaceae > Sphingomonas. The sequence continues at coordinate 5,243 of JAJNQF010000404.1, read as the reverse complement.
CATCGTCCCACGCCTCGATCCGCGCCGGCCGCCAGATTCCCTGCGCTACGATCCGGGGGCCCCAGTCCCAGCCGTAATGATATTTCGGCTTGCGGATATAGGGCGAGGTCTGCTTGCCCATCGGCTCGTCGCCATAGATCGAATCATATTCGCCGGGCAGCGGGTTCTTCGTCTTCAGCACCATCGGCTGCAACGTCCGGATCGGCGAGCGGAACGTGACGAGCAGTTCGTTCGCGCCGGGCTTCAGCACCGCCTTGACCGGCACGCGCCAGCGCCGATGCGCATTGTCCGCGGCGAGCAGCTTCGTACCGTTCAGCCGCACCTCGGCAAACGTGTCCAGCCCGTCGAACACGAGGTCGACATGATCGCGCGCAAGCTGTTCGGCGGTCATCCGCAAGGTCGTGCGGTACTGCCAGTCGGTCAGCCCGACCCACTGGATCTTCGCCTCGTTCAGCCCCTTGTACGGATCGGGGACGATCTTCGCCGCCATCAGGTCGGTCTGCGCGCTGCCCGGCACGGTCGCGCGCAACCAGCGTGCCGCCTTGGGATGCGCCTTGGCCGCAGCCGTGTCGGCCGGATCGATCCGCATCGACCAGCCGCTGTCGAGCACGACGCTGGTACGTGGTGCGGCCCAGACGGGGGTAGCGGCGCTCGCAAGCAGGAGAAGTACAGTCCAACGCATCAGTTCGTCTCCGTCAGCTGCATCGATTCCACCGCGTAGATCGGTGACTCGAGCGACTGGGTAAATTGCAGGCAAAGGTCGGCGTCGCCCTTCCCCTCGGGAAGTTTGCCGCGGAACGTCATGCGGTTGGGGCTGGTCGCCGGATCGGGCAGCGGGAAGGTCGCCGCGATCGTCCCCTTGCAGCCACCCGCGCGCACGACGAGTTCGCCGTAGGTCGTCACCGCATAATGCGGCACCAGCTTGCTCGCATCGTGCGCCAGCCCGTAATGCCGGGCGAGCCGCGCGACATCGACGCTGAAGCCGCGCGCCACGTCGAGCGGCGCGGCCGGATACATCGTGCACGAATCGAAGATGTTGATGTTGTACACCGGTGCCAGCGCGGTCGCCTCCGCGGTCAGCGGTACGCGCAGGTTGAGCGATCCGCCCGGGCACGCGACCATCGCCGAATTCGACCGACGCAACAGCGCGGCACGGCTCGTCTCGAACAGCCGCGGCACCGCAGTCGGGCGCCCGTCGCTGGTGAACGCAGCCGCGCGAACGACCACGCCAGGCTTGAGCGACAGCGGCGACGCATAGGCCTTCGACCGCGCGGTCGGCGCCTTGCCGTCGAGCGTGTATCGGATCGTGCCATAGCCTGCCTGCGTCGCCAGCGTGACCGGCACCTTGCGCGCCCGCAGCGCATCGCCGCGCGTGCCCTGCACCGCGAAATCGACCGCGAACGCGCTGTCCGCCGCCGCGATTCCGGCCCGCGCATACCGCCCCATCTGAGGCTCCAGCCGCGCGACGAAGCCTGCATAGTCCTGCGTACTCTTCGGCGACCATGTCCGCTCGGCCAGCGCCGACAGCCGCGGGAATGTCGCGTGCTGCAGCTGTTCGGGCGTCACGAAATACTCGCTGAACGCGTTGATCTGTGCGCCCATCACATGCTGCGCCTTGTCGGGCGCAAGGCCCTTCGGCTCGGGCTCGTATTTGTAGAGATCGGCCAGCGTGACGATCGCATCGCCGCCCGAGATCCGCCCCGCCGGCTCGTCGCTCCGGGTGCTCTGCAGGCTGTCGAGATACAGCGTCGGCGCGGGGCTGAGCACCACGTCATGGCCCTGATTGGCGGCCTCGACCGCGCCCTTCTCGCCACGCCACGACATCACCGATGCCGACGGCGGCAGGCCCCCTTCGAGAATCTCGTCCCACCCGATCATGCGGCGGCCGTGCTTGGCCAGATACTCGCCGAGCTGGTCGATCATCCAGCTCTGCATCTGCATCTCGGTCTTCAGCCCGAGTGCCTTCATCTTGGCCTGCACCGCGGGCGACCGCTCCCACTGGTCCTTCACCGCCTCGTCACCGCCGAGATGGATGAACTGCGACGGAAACACCTCCATCAATTCGTCGAGCACATGCTTGATGAAGGTCATGCTGCGGTCCTCCGGGCTGAACAGCCACGGATTCACGCCCCAGTCGTGGCTGACCGCGGGACGATCGCCGAGCACGCCGACCTCCGCCGGATACGACGCCACCGCCGCCTGCGCATGCCCCGGCAGGTCGATCTCGGGGACCACCGTGATCGCGCGGTCCTTCGCATAGGCGACCAGCGCCTTCAGCTCGGCCTGCGTGTAGAATCCACCGACCTTCGGCCCCGGCGCGCCGCCGCTCGACGGCGGCGTCCGCCAGGCGCCGATCCGCGTCAGATCGGGATAGCGCTTGATCTCCATCCGCCAGCCCTGATCGTCGGTCAGGTGAAGATGCAGCACGTTCATCTTCTGCGCCGCGAGCTGATCGACCATGGCGTACAAAATCGGCATCGGCACGAAATGCCGCGCCGGATCGATCATCAGCCCGCGCCACTTGAAGCGCGGCGCATCGCGGATCGTCATCGCCGCCAGCGTGACCGGCTTGCCGATCGCCGCGTCGGGGCTGAGCAACTGCGCCAGCGTCATCGCGCCGTGGACGAGCCCCGCATCACCGCTCGCCGCGATCGTCACGCCGTTCGTGTCGACGGTCAGCACATACGCTTCGTCACCCGCAACGCCGGCATCCCGCACGAACCGGATCGGCCCGGCGCCCGCGTCGCCCGCCAGCGTCAGCCCGCGAACCACCTTCACCTGCTGCACCAGCAACCGCGCCGCCGTCTTCGCTCCCGCATCGGTCGCGACGATCCCCGCCCCCCCGCCAATCGTCAGCGTCCCCGCCTTTGCCTCGATCGAGGCGGGCATCGGAATCAGCTTCGGCCCTTCGGCCAGCGCCGCGGAGGACGTCATCAACAGCGCGAAGGCGAGCGGGCGGAAACGGATCATGAAGGAGCCTTCGGCAATTGCGCAGGATCGGGCGGATAAGCGGCCGACCCCGCCTTGAACGGTTCATAGTCGCGGACGACGCCGCCGGCGCGCGCGCCCTCCGCGGTCAGGATATCGACCGTAACCGTGACGGGCGAAAGACGCCCCGCCCACGATGCGGAGACCTTCGCGGTGCCGCCCGGCGCGATCACCGGCAGGGCCTCCTCGCCCTCGCCGAGCAGCACGCGGTCGCCGCCCATCGCGCGCCAGTGAAGGCGCGCACCGATCAGCGGATAGGACGGCAACGCATCCTTCGCCGGGCCGGCGACGGTCGCGGTGAAGCCGGTCGGCGTCTCGCCCGCCATCGTCAGGTCGACGGTCGCGGAGACCGCGCGATTGGCGGCTTCCCAGGCGAAATAGCTCGGCCGGCGCTGGCGATCGGGATCGACTAGCCCGTGATCGACATAGCCGTCCGCAAGCCCCGCAAAGAGGTTCTTGTTCGAACGGTAATCCGAATAGCTCCAGAAGATCGCGCCGCCGACCCAGGGCCGCGTCGCGAAGGCCGCGAGCTGGTCCTTCAAATTCTCGGTCCGCGCGATATCGGCACTGGCGGAATCCTTCGAGAACGGTCCCGGCCAGCCGAACTCCGATATCACCAGCATCCGGTCGGGATAGGCCTTACCGAACGCATCGAGCCAAGGGCCGACGCCCGACGCCGCGCCGCTCCAGGTGCCGAAATAGGCGTTGGCCATCACGAAATCGGCCTCGACCAGCGCCGGCACGCGGACCGGCCGGATCGCGATCTCGGAATCCGCGAACGTGACGAACCGACCAGGATCGATCGCGTTGATATGCGCCTTCATCGCCTTGACGAAGGCGAGCCCCTGCGGCGTCGCGGCCTCGCTCTCGTTCATCACGCTCCACGCGAGCACGCTCGGGTGATTGCCGCTTTCGGCGATCATCTCGGCCATCATCGCCTTGGCGCGGACCAGCAGCCGCGGATCGCCCAGTTGCGCCGCGGTCATCTGCCAGATCGGGATTTCGGGGATCAGCAGCATGCCCGCGCGGTCCGCCGCGTCGAACACGCTCTGCGGCTGCGGGTAATGCACCGGCCGCGTCAGCGTGACGTGCAACGCGGCGAGATCGCGCATGTCGTGCAGGATCGTCCCGCGCGTTTCGGCGGCACCCTCCCACGGCGAATCCTCGTGCCGCGTCACACCGGTGAGGCGCACCGCGACGTCGTTGACGTACAGCCGCCGGTCGCGGAGCGCGAGCTTGCGCAGGCCTATCGTATCCTCGCGCCGGTCGAGCACCACGCCCTTCTCGTCGCGCAATTCGGCGACGATCCGGTACAGCTTCCCTGCACCGATCTGCCACCGTTGCGGCTTGGCGATCGTCAGCGCAGCGTCGGGCGCCGCCGCCGAAGACGCGGCTACCGTCACGCTCTTGGAAGCGCGCGCAACCTCGCGGCCGTCCGGATCGATCGCGATCGTCGTCAGCCCGTAGGTATGCGGCTTGGCGTCGATATTCTCGATCGCGACACCGCTGGTGACGGTCGCGCTATCCGCGCGCAAAACCTGGCGAATCCGCTGGCAGCGGATCAGCCCGCCCTCGGCGATCCGGAGCGACACGTCGCGCGTGATCCCGCCGCTATGCCACCAGTCGTACCAGACGTTCCCCGAACCCTGGAGACGCATCGCATAGCCCGGAATCGTCGCGAACCCCGGCCGATCGTCGGCAGACACGACGATCCGGTTCGCGCCCGGCTTCAGCACCTTCGAGACGTCGAGATCGAACGCGGTATGCCCGCCCTCGTGGGTGCCGACGAGCGTCCCGTTCACCCAAACGCGCGCGGCGTAGAACACCGCGTCGAAATGCAGTTCGAGATGCTTGCCGACGATCGCCTCGGGCACCACCAGGGTTCGCGCGTACCAGCCGACACCCTCGGCGCCCGCACCGCGCGACAGCGGCCAGCTATGCGGAACAACGACGCTTTCCGCCCCCGCCGGATCGCTCTTCAGCCACGCCGGGTCGGCCGGCGCATCCTTCGCCAACCAAAAGCTCCACCCCGCATCGAGGTCGATCCGCTCCGCCGCGGCGGGCGTCGGCACCAATAGCGGCACCAGCATCAGGACGGCCGAGGCGAACCCGACACCCCACTGCCCGATCCGCTGCAACCCTGTCCTGATCCGTCCCGATATCATGCGTGGCGGTGTGCTTCCGTCATAGAGAGCGTCAAAGAGGAGGGCGCGCCGTTCCCGACGCGCCCCCGTGTTACATCCTGAACGAGACCG
>JAJNQF010000343.1 GCA_021154945.1 Sphingomonas sp. | reverse complement strand
GATAATGAAGGTCGGCGCGTCATCATTGCCACCTTTCCAACTGGGCCCCGGCCTCCGCCGGGGAGGTGAGAGAGGGTGGTGAAGCACATAGGCCCCGGTGGTCTACGTCTCGCGAGATCCTTGTTCTCCCGCGAAGGCGGGAGCCCAGTCTGGACTCCCGCCTTCGCAGGAAACCATGCTTGGTTTTGAGCGCGCGCTCTACCGCGCCGGCGGCGGGACCAGCGCAGGCACCAATCGCGCCGAATCCGCCGGATCGATCCCCGGCCTCGGCCCCGCCGGTATTACCTCTTCCCCGCGCATCGCTCTTCCGGCCCGCTGCATCGCCTCGACCACGCGCGGATAGACCCCGCACCGGCACAAATTGGCGATCTGCTCGCGGATCACATCATCGCTTGGGTCGGCATTCCGCTTCAGCAACGCCGCGGCGGCCATGATCATGCCCGGGATGCAGAACCCACATTGCGGCACCGCCTCCGCAATGAAGGCCAGTTGCACCGGATGATTGCGTTCGCGCGACAGCCCTTCGATCGTCGTGACGTAGGCGCCTTCGATCGACCCGATCGGCACGCGGCAACTGCGCACCGCGCGCCCGTCGATATCGACCGTACACGCGCCGCAATGCCCGGTGCCGCAACCATATTTGGTCCCCGTCAGGTTCGACGCGTCGCGCAGCGCCCACAGCAGCGGCGTCTGCGGATCGAGCTTGTATTCGATCGGCTCGTTGTTGACGGTGAAGCGGCTCATGCTCGCCGTCCTAGCCCGCCGGGACGGATCGCACCACGCGGCATTGCCACGCGCTGCCGCCCCGGCTTATGTCGCGCGGAAATACCGCGAGAGGGCGCAACACGATGCACGTCGATACCAAATCCACTTCAGCGGCGGGGGGCGATGCCAGCCACGGCTACGACGCGCCCGACCTGCGCGTGTTCGTGTTCGCGCTGTTCTTCATCTTCGGCGGCATCACCTCGCTGAACGACATCATCATTCCGAAGATGAAGGAGCTCTTCACGCTCGACCACGCGACCGCGATGCTGGTCCAGTCGGCGTTCTTCCTCGCCTACGCGCTGTTCTCGATTCCCGCCGCCGCGATCGTCCGGAAAGCGGGCTACATGCGCACCGCGTCGATCGGCCTCGTGACGATGACCGCGGGCTGCCTGTTGTTCATTCCCGCCGCAGGCCAGGCGAGCTTCGGCATGTTCCTGTTTGCGCTGTTCGTGCTCGGCGCCGGCATCACCGTGGTGCAGGTCGTCGCCAACCCGCTGATCTCAGCGCTCGGCCATCCCAAGTCCGCCTCGAGCCGCCTCACCTTCGCGCAGGCGTTCAACTCGCTCGGCACCACCATCTTCCCGTATGTCGGCTCGGCGCTGATCCTCGGCGGGCTGGCCACGGTCGACTCGTCGAAACTCACCGGTGCTGCGCTCGACGCGTACCGGACGGAGTCGTCGCGGACGGTCGTCCACACCTATATCGGCCTCGCGATCGCGCTGCTGATCGTCGCCGCGGTCGTGTGGACGCGTCGCAACCGACTCAACGAGGAGCAGGACCAGACCGGCAGCATCTTCCACGCCTTCACGCTGCTCAAGCGTCCGCGCTTCGCGATGGGGACGGCGTGCATCTTCCTGTACGTCGGCGCCGAAGTCGCGGTCGGCTCGCTGATCGTGAACTATCTCATGCAGCCGAGCGTGATGGGCCTGAGCGACGTCGCGGCGGGCAAGCACGTGCCGTTCTACTGGGGCGGCGCGCTGGTCGGCCGGTTCATCGGCGCATACGTGCTGAACAAGGTGTCGCCGGGCAAGGTGCTCGCGGGTGTCGCGACGGGCACGCTGGCGTTGATCCTGATCTCGGCGAACACCGAGGGCGCGATGTCGGGCTGGGCGCTGCTGGCGATCGGCCTGATGAACGCGGTGATGTTCCCGACGATCTTCTCGCTGGCCTCGGAAGGTCTCGGCAAGCGTGCGGCGGAAGGCTCGGGCGTCATCGCCACGGCGATCGTCGGCGGCGCGATCATCCCGTATCTGACCGGGATGCTGGCGGACAAGTCTGGCAGCCTGCACTTCGCGCTACTGCTCCCGGCGATCTGCTACGCACTGATTCTGGCGTACGGCCTGTACGCCCGGAAGCCGGTGGTCGAAGCGGTCGCCTAACCCACTCCGTCATCCTGGGGCCGACCCAGGATCCAGAGCTACGAACGCTAGCGCTAGTGGCTCTGGATCCTGACTTTCGTCAGGATGACGATCGGGGCAGCATCGGTGCCGCCCGACCCGTCGCCAGATCGGCATCGGAAAACCGGATCGGCGTGCGCAGTCCCGGGACCGTCGATCCATCCGGTCGCGCGGCACTGATCTGCATCCCCCGTGCGATTACCTGCGGATCCTCGAATGCCTGCGCTACCGTATTGATCGGCCCGGCCGGCACCCCGACCGCCTCCAGACGCGCGAGCAACTCGAGCTTCGGCACCTGAGACGTCGCCGCCTCGATCCCCGCGAACAGCAAATCCTTGAACGCCAGCCGTCCGGCATTGGTCGCGAACCGTGGATCGTCGCGCATCTCGGGCAAGACCATCGCGTCGCAGAACCGCCGGAATTGCCCGTCATTCCCGACCGCCAGGATGAACCACCCATCGCTCGTCGGGAAAACCGCGTACGGACACACGTTCGTGTGCGCATTCCCGACCCGCGTCGGCGACACGCCGCTCGCAAACCAGTTCATCGCCTGGTTCGCCAGCACCCCGGTCATCGTGTCGAGCAACGCCATGTCGATTTGCTGACCCCGACCCGTGCGCTCGCGCATCGCCAGCGCCGCCTGGATCGCGATCACCGAATACAGCCCGGTCATGATGTCGGCGAACGCGACGCCGATCTTCTGCGGTGCGCCATCGGGTTCGCCGGTCAGGTCCATGATCCCGCTCATGCCCTGGACGATGAAGTCGTAACCGGCGCGCGGGGCGTAGGGGCCGTCCTGGCCGAACCCCGTGATCGAGCAATACACCAGCCGCGGATTGATCGCGGCAAGCGTCGCATAGTCGAGCCCGTATTTGGCCAGCCCGCCGACCTTGAAATTCTCGATCACGACGTCGGCGTCGGCGATCAGGTCGCGGACGACGGCTTGTCCTTCGGGCGTGGTAAAGTCGGCGACGACCGATCGCTTCCCGCGATTGGCGGCGTGAAAATACGCGGCATCCCGCGTGCCGTCAGGGTTGTCGATAAACGGCGGCCCCCAGGTTCGCGTGTCGTCGCCGGCCGGGCTCTCGATCTTGACCACGTCGGCACCGAGATCGGCGAGGACCTGTCCCGCCCAAGGCCCGGCGAGGATCCGTGCGAGCTCGATGACCTTCAGGCCGGTGAGGGGGGAGGGTTTGCCCTCCATGATCACAGCTCCACCCCGGCGGAGGCCGGGGCCCCAGTGGAAAGGTTGGAGTAACAGCGCACAGCATCCGCCAAGGCGTGTCCCCCAATTGGGCCCCGGCCTTCGCCGGGGTGGTGCGACGATCTTCGCGCAGCCCTCAAAACGCAGCGATACCCGTAATCGCCCGACCCAGGATCAACGCATGCACATCATGCGCGCCCTCGTACGTATTCACCGTCTCCAGGTTCATCAGGTGGCGCATCACCTGATACTCCCCCGAAATCCCGTTGCCACCGTGCATGTCACGCGACATCCGCGCAATATCGAGCGCCTTGCCGACATTGTTGCGCTTGACGATCGAGACCATCTCCGGCGCGAACCGGCCCTCGTCCATCAACCGCCCGACGCGCAACGACGCCTGCAATCCGAGTGCGATCTCGGTCTCCATGTCCGCCAGCTTCTTCTGGAACAGCTGTCGCCCGGCGAGCGGCGTCCCGAACTGGTTACGATCCAGCCCGTACTGCCGCGCGGCATGGAAACAGAACTCGGCCGCGCCCAGCGCGCCCCAGGAAATCCCGTACCGCGCCCGATTGAGGCAGCCGAACGGCCCCTTCAGCCCCTGCACGTCGGGCAGCAGCGCGTCGTCGCCGACCTCGACCTCGTCCATCATCACCATGCCCGTGATCGACGCACGCAGCGACAGCTTGCCCTCGATCTTCGGCGTCTCCAGCCCTTTCATCCCGCGCTCGAGGATGAATCCGCGAATACCGCCGCCATGCTCGTCGGACTTCGCCCAGATCACGAACACGTCGGCGATCGGCGAATTGGAAATCCACGTCTTCGCGCCCGAGATCACATAGCCGTTCGCGGTCTTCTTCGCGCGCGTCGTCATGCTCCCCGGATCGGAGCCGGCATCGGGCTCGGTCAGCCCGAAACAGCCGATCCACTCGCCGCTCGCGAGCTTGGGCAGGAATTTCCGCTTCTGCGCCTCGGACCCGAACGCGTTGATCGGGTACATCACGAGGCTCGACTGCACCGACATCATCGAGCGATACCCTGAGTCGATCCGCTCCACCTCGCGCGCGACCAGACCGTAGGAGACGTAGGACGCGCCGACGCCGCCATATTCCTCGGGAATCGTCGGCCCGAGCAGCCCCAGCGCGCC
>JAJNQF010000341.1 GCA_021154945.1 Sphingomonas sp. | reverse complement strand
GGAACAACCTGCAAACGCTGCGATTGGCGTTGGGCGGTAATCACGATATCCTGCGCGCCGTACGGATCGGTCGGCGGCGCGGTGGAGACGTCTTGGGTCGTCTGCGTTGAGGGGGCCTCCTGACCGGGCCCATTGGTGGGTGCGGTGTTTTCAGCCGATGTCGTGGTGGCCGTCTGCGCCATTGCCGGCGCAATCGACAGGAGTATCATCGCCGAAGCGGCGAGCAATTCGAACTTAGCCATGGCAGTCCTCTCCCCGATCGTGCCGGTCTTTGCCGATTCACGATTTAGTTTTTCAGGTATGGCGAAGTAACGATTAAAAAAATCAATCGTCAACGCTTTTTCGTGCCCGGAAAACGGGGATTTATGGCAAGTGGCCGAAATGAAACAGTTGCAAAAGAGGACCCATGTTCTGATGTTTGGGTATGCTGATAAAGGGTGTTGCGATGCGGGATGAACTGGACGGGGCCGCAGGGCAGGCGGTTACTGACGATGTGCTGGGTCCCGACGGCAAGCTGATTGTCCCCGAAGACGTAGCGTCGGCGATCCGTACGCTGATCCGTTGGGCGGGCGACGATCCGACGCGTGAGGGGCTGCTCGATACGCCGCGGCGTGTTGCACGTGCGTGGAAGGAATATTGCGCGGGCTATGGCGACGATCCGGCGAAACACCTCGACCGCGTGTTCGAAGAAGTCGGCGGCTATGACGAGATCGTGCTGCTGAAGGACATCCCGTTCCAGTCCCACTGCGAGCATCACATGGCGCCAATCATCGGCAAGGCGCACATCGCCTACCTGCCGCGCAACCATGTCGTCGGCATTTCCAAGCTCGCGCGCGTGTTGCACGGGTTCGCGCGGCGATTGCAGGTGCAGGAGCGGCTGACCGCGGAAGTGGCCGACTGCATCTGGGACAATCTCAAGCCGCAGGGCGTCGCGGTGGTGATCGAGGCGAGCCACGCCTGCATGACCGCGCGCGGCGTGCGGACGCCGGGCGTGACGATGGTGACGAGCCGGATGATGGGCGTGTTTCGCGACGACGAACGCAGCCGCAAGGAAGTGCTGGCGTTGATGGGACAGCGCGCCTGATGCGGACCGTGCTGGTCACGGGCGGGGCGAAGCGGTTGGGCGCGGCGATCGTGCGGCGGCTGGCGGCTGATGGCCATGCGGTGATCGTGCATCAGGGGCATTCGCGGGACGAGGCCGAGGCGCTGGTGGCGAAAATCATCGGCGAGGGCGGTCGTGCCGCGGCGGTGGCGGGCGACCTGAGCGATCTCGGTGCGATCGGCGACCTGTTCGCGGCGGCGCGGGCTGCGATTGGCGGCCCGGTCGACGGGCTGGTGAACTGTGCCTCGCGGTTTGAGTTCGACCGGCCGCCGAGTGTGGACCCGGTGCTGTTCGCCGAGTTGAGCGCGATCAATTGCGGCGCGCCGGTGCTGCTGGCGTCTGCGCTCGCTTCGCAGGACGACGTGGCGGACGGCGCGGTGGTCAATGTGCTCGATCAAAAAATGGCTAACCTGAACCCCGACTTCTTCTCGTACAGTTGCGGGAAGATCGCCCTGGAGGGCGCGACGACGATGCTGGCACAGGCGCTCGGCCCGCGGATCGCGGTGAACGCGGTGTCGCCGGGTCTGACCTTGCCGAGCGGCGACCAGACCAAAGCGGAGTTCGCGGCGGTGGCCAGCGACAATCTGCTGCGGCGACCGGTCGGATCGGAGGCGGTCGCGGATGCGGTCGCGTGGCTGCTGACCGCGAAGGGTGTGACGGGGCAGAATATATTCGTCGATTGCGGGCAGCGGTTTTTGGCGCGCGATGGCGACGTGATGTTTGAGGGACGCAATGGCTGAGTTCACGACGATCCTCGACGGGCTCGAGGTCATGATGCGGCTCGGCATCCATCCGCATGAGGTGGCGCCGCAATGCGTGGTCGTTTCGGTCGAGATGACGGTCGTGTATCCAGGCCCGCTTGGCGAGGATGCGATCGAGGAGGTGCTCGATTATGATTTCGTGCGCGCGGGGATATTGGCGATGGTGGCGGCGCGCCCGATCGCCTTGCAGGAGACGCTGTGCGAGGGGATCGCGGCGCTGTGCCTCGCGGACGAACGGGTGCGTCGGGTGAAGGTCCGCACCGTGAAGGCCGACGTCTACCCCGACGCCCGCGTAGGCTGCGAGATCGTTCGGGAACGCTAATCCTCCCCGGAACGGGGAGGGGGACCGCCACGCACTTGCGGGGTGGTGGAGGGGGCTGTCCCAGTAGCGTAACGCTCGCGGCACGCCCCCTCCACCAGCTATGCTGGTCCCCCTCCCCGCGTGCGGGGAGGATTACGCGCGGTTGGCGGCGCTCAATACCGCCCGCACCGAAGCAGTGGCGATGTCGGTGTCCATGCCGACGCCGAACACCGTCTTGCCCTCGGCGGTCCGGCATTCGACATACGCCGCCGCCTGCGCATCCGCCCCGTGGCCGATCGCGTGCTCGTTGTAATCCACCACGTCGAGTGTCGGCCCGGTCGAGTCCGCGATCGCCGCGATCACACCCGAGATCAGCCCGTTGCCACGCCCCGAGATCGACCGCTCCTCGCCATCGATCGCAACCCGACCGATGAACACGCGCTGCCCCGAGGCGCCGCTTTCCTCATAATCGCGCAACTCTACGCGGTCGTCGGCCTGCGGCATGTACGTCCGCTCGAACAGGCCCCAGATGTCGGCCGCGTTCAGTTCGCGGCTCGTCTCGTCGGCATAGGCCTGCACGTGCCGGCTGAAGTCCGCCTGGAGCCGCTTGGGCAGCTTCAGCCCCTTGTCCTGCTCGATCACCCAGGCGACGCCGCCCTTGCCCGACTGCGAATTGACGCGGATCACCGCCTCGTAGCTGCGGCCGAGATCGGCGGGGTCGATCGGCAGATAGGGGACCTCCCACAGCGTGTCGTTCTTCGCCTCCTGCGCCGCGAAGCCCTTCTTGATCGCGTCCTGCTGGCGCCCCGAGACCGCGGTGAAGACCAGGTCGCCGGCATAGGGCGTGCGCGGGTGGACGGGGATGTTGGTGCAGTAGTTCACGGTGTTCACGACGCCGTCGATGTCCGACAGGTCGAGCTTCGGATCCACCCCTTGCGTGTACATGTTGAGCGCGACGGTCACGAGATCGCAATTGCCGGTGCGTTCGCCATTGCCGAGCAGGCAGCCCTCGACCCGGTCCGCGCCCGCCATCATGCCGAGCTCTGCCGCCGCCACGCCGGTGCCGCGATCGTTGTGCGTGTGCAGGCTGATCGCGACCGAGTCGCGGTTGCGGATGTGGCGGCCGAACCATTCGATCTGGTCGGCATAGATGTTCGGCGTCGCGCATTCGACGGTCGCGGGCAGGTTGAAAATGATCGGATTCTGGGGCGTCGGCATCAGGACGTCCATCACCGCCTCGCAGACCTCGAGGCTGAAATCGAGTTCGGCGGTGGAGAAGGTCTCGGGGCTGTATTCGAACTGCCAGCGGACGTTGGGCTGCTTGGCGGCTTCGTCGCGCAGCACCTTGGCGCCGTCGATGGCGATCTGCTTCACCTGCGCGCGGTCCATCCCGAACACGATCTTGCGCCATGCCGGGCTGACCGCATTGTAGAGGTGGACGATCGCGGTCTTGGCGCCGACGAGGCTGGCGAAACTCGTCTCGATCAGGTCGCGGCGCGATTGGGTCAGCACCTGGATCGACACGTCGTCGGGAATGCGGCCGGTCTTCACGAGCCCCGAGATGAAGTCGAACTCGGTCGCGCCCGCGCTCGGGAACCCGACCTCGATCTCCTTCAACCCGACCTTGCAGAGCAGGTCGAAGAAGCGCGTCTTCTTCTCCGCATCCATCGGGTCGATCAGCGCCTGGTTGCCGTCGCGCAGATCGGTGGAGAGCCAGCGGGGCGGCTTGATGATCGTCTTCGACGGCCATTGGCGGTCGGGTAGGACGACTTGCGGGAAAGGTCGGTATTTGGTCGATGGGTCGCGCAGCATGGCTCGTATCTCTCGTGTCGTCGGGAGCGTTCGGGTCAGCCCTTAGGCGCGAGGCGCGGGGCAGGGCCACCGCGCAAACGATCGGCGCGCCTAAGGGCGCGTAAGTCGAAGCAGCAGGAGGCGACCGTGAGACATTGCGTCTTCCCTATCGCGCGGACACGGTAAATGTCCAGCGCGATAGGGTCGGCGTACGTATTATTGCGCAGCGAATGCCGCGTTGATCGTCAGGTCGAC